>NZ_JAAELD010000409.1 GCF_024227015.1 Moraxella sp. | reverse complement strand
CTTCCCCTCAATGCCCGGCATTATATCGAATTCGTCGAAGGTTTTACCGATGTTCCCATCGCCTATATTTCCACCGGTGGCCGGCGGGAGCAAACACTACGAAAATAAAATAAAAGATATTTGACAGAATTAAAAATTTCGCTATAATGAGCGGTTAATCATTTTAAAAATTCGGACAATCATGGCAATTATCCACCCCCAATTTAACCCTGTCGCCCTAGATCTAGGCTTTATTGAGCTGCATTGGTATGGGCTTATGTATTTGCTTGCGTTCTTATTCGCGTATGGTTTGGCAAGCTATCGCGCCAAAAAACGCGGCGACTTCACCCAAGAGATGGTCTCAGATTTGGTATTTTATGGGGCATTGGGTGTGATTTTGGGCGGTCGTATCGGCTATGTGATTTTATATAATTTTGGCGAATTTTTATCCAATCCTGCTTACCTGCTGCGCGTGTGGGAAGGCGGCATGAGCTTTCATGGTGGCTTTGTGGGTGTGCTTTTTGCCATGTATTTTTTTGGACGCAAATACAAGAAACACGCCTTTACCGTGCTGGATTTTATCGCGCCTGCCGTACCAACGGGGCTTTTGTTTGGGCGACTGGGCAACTTCATTAATGGCGAGCTGTGGGGGCGCGTATCGCACGGCGATTATGGTCATCTGATGTATTTTCCCCAAGCGGTTAACGCTGACCATGAGCTGATCAATGCTGACCCAAACCTGCACAATATCGCGATGCAGATGGGTGATTATTTCCTGCTGCCGCGCCACCCAAGCCAGCTATATCAAGCGCTGACCGAAGGTGTGTTACTGTTTATACTGTTATGGTGGTTTAGCGCCAAGCCACGTCCGCGCTATGCCGTATCCGCACTATTCTTATTGGGTTATGGGTGTAGCCGTTTTATTACCGAATTTTTCCGTCAGCCAGATGTTGGCTATGAGCTGATCTTTGGGTGGATGAGCAAAGGACAGCTATACAGCTTGCCGATGATTATTGCCGGCTTGATTTTGATGACGCTCGCCTACAAAAAGAACATCTACGATTGGCAAAAAGCCTAAGGTACAGACATGAAACAATATCTAGAATTATTAGAACACATCCTAGACAAAGGGCAAGACAAATCTGACCGCACCGGCACAGGCACCCGCTCGGTATTTGGTTATCAGATGCGATTTGATTTGGCGGATGGCTTTCCCCTGCTCACCACCAAAAAAGTGCACATGAAATCCATCACGCACGAACTGCTATGGTTCATCAAGGGCGACACTCACGTCAAATACCTTCAAGACAATAAGGTAACCATTTGGGATGAGTGGGCGACCGCAGAGCAGACGGCAAGATTCGGCCGTCAAGAAGGTGATTTGGGTCCCGTTTATGGTCATCAGTGGCGTAACTTTGGGGCAACCAAAAACGAAGATGGCTCATATCAAGCGGACGGTTTTGACCAGATCAAATGGCTTATTAACGAAATCAAAACCAACCCCGATTCTCGTCGTCTCATCATCTCAGGCTGGAATCCCAATGAAGCCAGCCAAGTCGCCCTGCCGCCCTGCCATACGCTGTTTCAGTTCTATGTCGTGAATGGCAAACTGTCCTGCCAGCTGTATCAACGTAGTGCGGATGTATTTCTAGGTGTGCCGTTTAACATTGCAAGCTATGCCCTCTTTACCCACATGATCGCTCAAATGTGCGGACTGGACGTGGGCGAGTTTGTGTGGACCGGTGGTGATACGCATTTATATCACAACCATTTTGAACAAGCCAAACTGCAATTAACCCGTGAGCCGTTGCCACTTTGTCAGCTTAAATTGAATCCTGAGATTAAGGACATCTTCGCCTTTGGCTTTGATGATATCAGCATCGAAAACTACCAATCACATGAGCGGATCAAGGCGGACGTGGCGGTGTAATATGAATAACATCAAGATCGTCCATGTGGTCGCCAAAGACCGCCAAAACTGTATCGGCAAAGATAACGACCTAGCTTGGCACATCCCTGCCGATTTAAAGCATTTTAAAGAAATTACCACAGGGGGAGTGATTGTCATGGGACGAAAAACCTTTGAGTCGCTCGGTCGCCCCCTACCCAATCGCACGCACCACGTCATCACAAAAGATACGACATGGACGGCGGACGGTGTGGCGGTCGCTCATGACTTGCCAACCGCTATCAGTAATGCTAAGAAGGACGCGGTGCGACTGGGCAAAGATAGGATTTTTATCATTGGTGGGGGAGAGATTTACCGCCAAAGCCTGCCCATGGCGGATATCTTAGAAATCACGGAAGTCAATCTGAATGTACAAGGCGACACGTATTATCCTGCCATCGGTGATGAATTCAAAGAGGTCTGGCGTTCAGAGCAACAAACCGATGACAAAAGCGACATTGCTTTTGAATTTACCACTTGGCAGCGTCAATCTTAATCCATCGATCTCTTTATCAACAAACCGCTCTTTGGCGGTTTTGTTTTATCTATTCATCAAAAAATGCTAAAATAACCGACAGTTTGTTTATCATTTAGGAATGACATGCGCCATTTGCCACTTTTGCTCGCTGTACCTGCCATTTGTTTGACTGCTTGTTCGCCAAAGAGCGATTACCAAAGCATCGAAGGCAAAACGATGGGGACAACTTATCACATCACCTTCAAAAACAACAACCAAAACAGCGCTGATATTCAAGCTGCCATTGATGCACGCCTTGCAGAAGTAAACCAAAGCATGTCCACCTACATCGAGGACAGCGCAATCTCAAAGTTCAACCGTCTGCCGAGCAATCAGCCCATGTCACTGGATAAGGATTTCTTGCAAGTGCTTGGCGACAGCCGCGTCATTTATCGGGCGAGTGGTGGCAGCTTTGATCCGACAGTTTATCCTTTGGTGGAGCTGTGGGGCTTTGGTTCGAAGATGAGCGTTGAGCGACTTCAATCACCGCCCAAAGACGATGAAGTAAACGCCATCAAAGACAAAATCGGTCTCGATAAAGTCGTTCTAACCAATGACAGCATCCATAAGACGCATGATGGCGTGGGTCTAGACTTCTCAGCGATCGCCAAAGGCTATGGCGTGGACACCATCGCCCGCGTCCTTGCCGATGATTATCAGATTACAGATTACATGGTGGAGATCGGCGGTGAAGTCGCTACCAAAGGCGTGAATGCCAAAGGCAGTACATGGACGCTTGCCATCGATGCGCCCGTGATTGACAGCTCTGTCGCCAGTCGAGAGACCATCACTACCATCACCCAAAAATCAGGGCAGCCACTGCACATGGCAACTTCTGGCGGCTATCGCAATTCGGTGGAATTTAACGGCGTGCGCTATAGCCACACCATCAACCCGACCACCGCCAAGCCTGTGGCAGGCTCAGCACCTAGCGTCACCGTTCTGCATGACAGCACCGCACTGGCAGACGGCTGGGCGACAGCACTGACCGCTGTACCGTATGACGATGCGCTACAGATGGCAAACGACCATCACATCAAAGCATTATTCATCATCGAGAACGTAGACGGCAAAGGCTTTAAATTGGTCAAATCAGACGCGCTCACGGAGTTCGATGCCAAATAAACAAACCAGAAGCACAGCACTACTTCTTTTTGGTACTTTATTTGACGTGGTTTTTGTTTTACAATGCTTATGAGCAATTATTTTAACAATCAGATTTAAAAATAAGGATGACACATGGCGACTTTCTCACCAACCCTACAATTCTCCAAACGCTGGCTTGCCACCCCAAATGCTGTCAAGCAAGCCTTCCACCAAGAACTAGACGACATCATTCACATGCTCGGTAGTGACATCGCAGCCAAGGATTATCAGTTCACGAATAACGATTTTGGTGGCGCGGTATCTGAATTACTAAGCACACACCAAGGCGAATCGAAGGAGCCTGTTAGATTGGTACATAGCATCGACACCACGCCACTCATCCAAGAGACTCACGGCGAATTTAGCCCAGAAGAATTGTCTGATGTTGAAGCGCGCATCAGTGCAAAATTATCAGCGCAGTTAGATGATTTCTTGGGCGAGCACATGGCGCGCCTGTCTGATGATCTAAAAGCATGGGTAAGCACCGCAGTCAAAAACGAACTGGCAGATTATAAATCAAATCAATAAACCAAAACAATAACACAAAGAGATCATCATGAGCCGTCATAGCGACATCATTGTCATCGGTGCAGGTCCGGCAGGGCTTGCATTTGCCAGATATTTTAAAGACACCGACTTAAACATCACCCTCATCGAAAAGGCAAGCCTAGACAGCATCGCAAATCCTGCCTATGATGGGCGCGAGATCGCTTTGACACACCGCTCAAAAGAAATCTTACAAAACCTAGGCGCATGGCAACGTTTCAATACCGATGACATCTATCCACTAAGAGATGCCAAGGTCTATAGCGGCACTTCTGATTATGCTTTACACTTTAAAGTGCCAACTGACCTAAAAATACTCAGCTCATTGGACAGATTGGGTAATCTCATCTCAAACCACAACATCAGACAGGCACTGTACGATGAAGTTAAAGATCTACCCAATGTCACATTATTGACAGACAGCGCCATCACATCCGTCGAGACAAACCCTCAGCACGCCATGGTTACATTAGATGATGACACAACCCTAACCGCCAACCTACTCATCGGTGCAGACAGCCGCCTGTCATTCGTACGTCGCACACTTGGCATCGGGGCAGAGATGAACGATTTTGGGCGTACGGTGATTGTCTTTAGGGTCAGCCATCCTTTATCCAATGGCGCCACCGCCCAAGAGTGTTTCTTCTATGGGCGCACCCTTGCCCTGTTGCCACTGCATGATAACCTAACCAACTGCGTCATCACACTGGATAACACGCAGGCCGCTGAGCTACTCGCCATGACTGCTGACGAGCTTGCCAAAGAAGCACAGCGAATGATGGGCGACAAGCTGGGTGAATGCACAATCGCAGGCACGGTTCATCATTACCCGCTCATGGGTGTTCATGCCAAGACTTTCATCGCAGAGCGCGCCGCACTGATTGGCGATGCCGCTGTTGGCATGCACCCTGTCACCGCACACGGCTATAACCTCGGTCTGATCAGCGTTGATATTCTGGGCGATCTCGTCATGGATGCTCACCGCAAGAATAGCGACATCGGCAGCGCCAAGCTGCTACACACCTATAACCTTCGCCATCAGCGCCACACCAGACCGCTCTATCATGGCACGAATGCGATGGTGTCGATGTTCACCAATGACTCAAGACCTGTGCGCATGCTGCGTGATGTCGCACTGCGTGCCAGTAATAATTTCCCGCCGATTAAGCGCTGGATTGCTGGACAATTAACCGGCAAATAAATCAAAACGCACCCATGGGTGCGTTTTTTAGCTGCCGACATATCTGTCTTTACGAAAATTCATCGTCAATATCGCATTTAAAATCAACATACCCATGATCGATAAGATGAAAGTCTGTAGATTTAGATAAAATAATGACAACAATAACACCGCGCCATCCATCACCATTAAGGCCTTACCAGCTGGAATGTTGTGACGGTCTTGAATGTCTAGCGCAAGCAAATTAAAGCCGCCAAGCGTCGTACGATGGCGAAATAATATCAAAAGCCCAATCCCGATCAGAATATTAGCCAAGATCACGACGTATGCAGGGCTTGGCTGCGCGACATCTACAAAATAAGGATGAATCTCGGTCATCGCAGACAGCAGCGCAACAGCCACCACCGTGCGCACGATCATCTTACTGCCAAGCCTGCGATAACCCAAATAATAAAACGGCAAATTCACCACGAAAAACCACACACCAAAGGCAACGCCTGTCGTATGATACAGCATCATGGATAGCCCAACCGTGCCGCCTAGAGCGATGGCGCTTTGCTTTAAAAGCATGACGCCAAAGCCCACAACAAACGTCCCGATCAGCACTGCAAGAAAATCTTCAAAAGGCGTATGCTGAATGCCTCTTGGCTTTGTGTGGAGTAACTTTATCGACATGATACATTAATGAAAAAATAAAATTATAACATGAGGACTCATAGGATAGTAAAGGCTATGCTGTCTTCACAAATATCAATCATGCAGCGCCTTATAAATCGTGCCCGCCAAAACTCTACCAATGCCTTTAACACTGGCGATCTCAAGCTCAGATGCACTGATGAGCTGCTGGATGCCGCCAAAGTGATTAAGCAGCTCGCGCCGTCTTTTCTCACCCAAGCCTGGGATGACCTCTAGCACTGATGACCCGCGAGCTTTGTCGCGTTTTTTGCGGTGATTGGCGATGGCAAAACGGTGCGCCTCATCTCGAATATGCATGATCAGATGCAGCGCCTTAGAATCCATGGGCAGATCGATCGGATCATGGTCGATGAAGTGCAGCACCTCAAGCCCCGCCTTACGCCCTTCGCCTTTTGCTACGCTGACCAGTAGCGTATCATCTAACTTACCCAATTCGCTCAGCACTTCTTTGGCGATGTTTAATTGCCCTTTACCACCATCGATTAACAATAAATCAGGCAATTCATGCTTGGTGTATCGGCGCATGAGTACCTGACGCATCGCCGCATAGTCATCGCCGCCCGTGATGTCGTGGATGGCATATTGACGATAGTCACGCTTGCGAGAGCCGCCAGAGTCGAACACCACGCAAGACCCCACAGCCGCCTCGCCCATCGTATGGCTAATATCAAAGCACTCTATGCGATCAATGGCTCGTGGCGATACCGTCTCAAGCACCGACTTTAAGGCATTAAAGCGCGCTTTTAGTTCATAATAATCCGTCATCTTAGCCTTTAGGGCGTTATCAGCATTTAACACTGCCAGACTTAGCCATTCGCTGCGATGCTTTTGCACTCGGTGTTTGATTTGTGTTTTTTTGCCAAATTGCTCACTTAATAGCTCTGCGATGGTATCAGCATCAGGCAGATGCTCGCTAACAATGATCTCAGCAGGCAGATCATCACTCACCTGAAAATAAAACGACAAAATAAACTCCGCCAGACGCTCAACATTATTCTGCTCGGCAAGTACGATCTCATCAGGAAAATAATTCTTACCGCCCAGCACCTTGCCGCCGCGAACGGTCAGCACATGAATGCTCGTCACGCCCGCTTTATGATCAACAGCAAAGACATCCGCCTCCCCCTCTAGGCGAAACACTGCTTGGCGCGCTTGCATCTCACTGACCATGGTGATTCGATCACGATAAAATGCCGCCTGCTCAAAGTTTAATTCTTCTGCCGCCTTCTCCATCTTGCTGACCAGCATTTCTTGGACCTGAGCATTCTCCCCACTTAGGAACAATAGCGCGCTATTAACATCATCCAAATACTCTTCGCGGCTAATCATGCCCACGCAAGGCGCCTTACATCGCTTGATCTGATATTCAAGACAAGGTCGTTTTCGCGCATTAAAATAACTTTTGGTGCAGTTTCTAATCATAAAAAGCTTCTGCATGAGCAACAATGCCTCTTTTGCACCTGTCGCAGATGGATACGGTCCAAAGAATCTTCCTTCGACGTGGTTCCCTTTGCCTCGCCCAAAGCCCAATCTTGGAAATTTATCGGTTGACATAAATACATACAAATAGGACTTGTCATCGCGCAGAATAATGTTATACGGCGGTTTGTGCGCCTTGATGAGGTTTTGCTCTAATAAGAGCGCCTCTGTCTCACCGCGCACGATGATGATCTCGATGTCATAGATACGCTGCACGAGTGCTCGCGTCTTAGGGTGCTCAACGGTCTTGGCAAAGTAGCTAGTGACGCGGTTTTTTAGGGATTTGGCTTTACCAACGTACAGAATCTCGCCTGACTTGCCAAGCATCTTATACACCCCAGGTAGATTCGGCAGGGATTTTAATAGATGGGCGATGTGGGATTTTCTGTCTTTTTCGGTGGATTGACCTTGATCAAGATTGGGGGAATTTGGCGTATCATTCATGTCTGTTAAATTTATCGTCATTTAGCATTGATAATAAGGCAAATTTTAGCATTTGCAAGATTTTCGCCCACATTTATCCTTTATCAAATGATAAATCTATGGCAAAATATTCATTTTATGTCTAGAGAACGTCATGACCATTCAAAGCGCCAAAGATCGCCTTGACAAGCTCATCAAAAAAGGTCGCAAAATCGCCTATCCTCAGCTCATGCCACATCTACTAAAGGCAAGGCTCGCCACCTACGCGCCGCTCGTGGGTGCAGGCATTCGCGTAGAGGTGATGGACCTTGATAACAGTCTGTGCGTCGTTAGCATGCCGCTGACCAAGCTCAACCAGAACATCGTCGGTACGCAGTTCGGTGGCAGTCTATTCATGATGACCGACCCGTTTTTTATGATGATGCTCATGGCACGACTTGGTAAAGACTATGTCGTCTGGGACAAAAAATCCACCATCGACTTCATCAAAGCCGCCGACAGTAAAGTCACCGCGCGCATGAAGATTGACACCGAAGAGATCAATAACATCATCGCCCTAGCTAAGCCTGGTGAGCCCGTATTCCGCGACTATCAAGTAGACATCACCGATGAGCATGGCAAAATCATCGCCAAAGTTGATAAGACCTTATACATCCGCCTGCGAAGCCATAGCAAATCCCATGCACAAACCGCACGCTTTGAGTAATTTTGAGCAATTAAAGCGCATAAAATAAAAAACCCTGTCTAATGACAGGGTTTTTTGAGATAAGAAAAGGAGGATTAAGCTTCTTTTCTTGCACCCAATTTTTCTTTGATACGTGCAGATTTACCAGAACGATCACGTAGGTAGTAAAGCTTGGCACGACGTACGTCACCACGACGCTTAACGCTGATGCTGTCGATTAGTGGTGAATGTAGTTGGAATGCACGCTCTACGCCGATACCGCTTGAGATTTTACGCACGGTGAAAGAAGAGTTCAAGCCACGGTTACGCTTAGCGATAACCACGCCTTCGAATGCCTGTAGACGCTCACGGTCGCCTTCACGAACTTTTACTTGTACCACAACAGTGTCGCCTGGTGCAAAAGCTGGGTGCTCTTTAAGTTGTGAATTTTCGATGTGTTGAACTAGGGGATGTTTGTTGCTCATGGCAATCTCCAATCTAACGACATAGGCTAATACCTCTTGTATGCGTGGTTAAGAGGTCGCATATCGTAACATGATCAGCAGTGAGTCACTGCAAGCCCAAACCACATGGGCAAAAACTTGACTATTTTACTAGATATTCTAAATCTTTACAATAAGCAAAGTAGATTTTATCACTCATCATCCAATGATTTTAGCCATTTGGCTTGTTCTTTGGTCGAGGTGAATTTCTCCCATAGGTCGGGGCGGCGCGCTTTGGTGCGTTTTACTTGTTGGATGAATCGCCATTTTGCGATATTGGCATGATGACCTGACAGCAGCACATCTGGCACTGCCTTACCGTGAAATTCGATCGGCTTGGTATAATGCGGACAGTCGAGCAGCCCATCCACGAAGCTGTCCTCAACCGCTGACTTATCGTCACCCATCACGGCAGGAATGCGGCGAATGACGCTATCCATCAGCACCATCGCAGGCAGCTCCCCGCCTGTTAATACATAATCACCAATCGACACCTCAGCATCGACATAGCATTCCAGCAGACGCTCATCAATACCCTCATAACGACCACACAGTAGAATCATGCCATCATAATTAGCAAACTCCACCACACTTGGCTCATCCAAGGTCTTACCCTGCGGCGACATATAGACAACAGGACAGATTGGATTATCAATGCCTTTATCCTTGAAATGGTTCTCGGCCTGCTCTTTGGCATATAAAATCGCACGCTCCAATGGCTCTGCCATCATGACCATGCCCGGACCACCACCGAAGGTGCGCTCATCGATGCGCTTATAATTATCCGTGGTAAAATCCCGCGGGTTAATCACATGAATGACAGCTTGCTGACGTGTCACCGCACGCCCTGTGATGCCAAAATCACGCACCGCGCCGAACATCTCTGGCATGATACTAATCACCGCAAAAAACATACCAAACCCGATCCACTAGTAGTCTGCACCCCATGCCACGAGCATGGTTTGCTTATCTAGATCTACAGCAAGCACAATCTCTTTATGCCAAGGAATCAGTCTATCCTCAGCATCGATGCTGTCTTTGGTCGCCTTGACAGAGATGATCTCATGCGCGCCTGTCTCGAACATCTCTTTAATGATGCCAAGATTCTCGCCTTCTTCGTTAATCACAGTAAGACCAATCAAATCAGCCCAATAATACTCATCTTCATCAAGACTAGGAAGATTATCTCGATGCACCCAAACCGTTGTGCCATTCATGGTCTCAGCGAAATTGCGATCAGGAACCTCAGCAAAACTCGCCACCAAGCCCGCGCCCTGCTCTCGCCAATTCGTCACCGTCAGCGGCTTAAATCCCGTCGCTGTCTTCATCCACCAAGGCTTCATGGTAAAAACATCAGCGCGATTGTCCGTCTCGCTAAATACCCAAAGCCAGCCTTTGATACCGTAAGGCTTCTTCAAGGTGGCGATCTTGATTAATTCATCAGCATTGGGCGTTTGTACATCGCGGCGTAAATTTGGCTTCGTGGTGATCATATCTTCATCATCTAAAAAACGGATAAAATAAAAATCGGCTTGCGAAGAAGTTCTACGAACAACACAAACCGATTTTTTGTTTTAACTTTTGGTGCGTATCAAAGCCACCAATAAGTATTAAGCAGCTTGCTTAGCTTTTACTAGCTGAGCTACACGATCAGAAGGCTGTGCGCCTTTAGCGATCCATGCATTGTAAGTATCTAGGTCAATGCGGAAAGTCTCTTCTTGACCACGTGCTAGTGGGTTGAAGAAACCGATTTTTTCGATGTGGCGACCGTCGCGTGCATCACGCTTGTCAGCAACAACTACTTGATAGAAAGGACGTTTTTTTGCGCCGCCACGGGCTAGACGAATAACAACCATGATAACTCTCTTTAAAAATTAAGTAAAAAAGTTTGTTGCAAGAATTAGGTTAATAATCCTGTCGTCCGAGTTGAGGATGAGCCGATGACAAAACAGAACCATTAAAAAGACTTCAATTATACCAAAAATTGCGTGCCTTTCAAAGTAAAATCTAAAAAATATCTTATTTTTGGCAAATTTTTATCAACATTTCGAAAAGTCACGAAGCTGTGATACAATTTTCTACATCACAACTTCAATGAACGTCAGAGCAGCCCATGAGTCATCGCCTAAGCCATTTTTTTGCCCATTTGCGCCATCGCCTATATTCTAACACTTGGCAGACGATTTTGGTGGTGATTTTTATCGTATTTGCCAGTGTTTGGCTTTCAGTGTGGCTGTTTTGGCGAAGCCTGTACCTACCCGAATTAAAGAACCACGCAAGCTATCTGGCCAGTGAAATCAGGCTCATGGACAGTGCCAGCACCACTTGGCAGGACGATCCTAAGATGATGGCGTGGCTGATTGATAACAGTCATGTTGAGATCATCGATGACCCCAAGCAATTCCCCGATGTGACCGATAAATTCTTCGTAAGTGACCTGACTGATGTATTGGCAAGCGAGGTCGGGCGTGAGCTTGGGCGTGACGTTAAGGTATTTTTTAAATTCAAACCAGAGCCCAAATTATGGGTGCAAGACAGCAAATATCCCAACAGATGGCTGCGTGAGCCTGTGACTTACTATTCTCAGTACAGCACGGGCGTGTTGGCAGGTTTCGCCTTTGGATTGCCGTTCATCACTTTGTTGACCATCTGGATGCTGGTGCGCGGACTAAATCGCCCTCTCAAGAAACTAGAGCGTGCCGCCACAGACTATATACAGCAAGGACATGCCACCACGCTCGCCACCAACAAGGGTCCGCGAGAGATTCGCCAAGTCAATACCGCTTTTAATCGCTTATTCACCACCCTAAATCAAGCCCAAAAAGAACGAACCATCATGCTAGCAGGCATCAGTCACGACCTGCGCACGCCCTTGACTAGAATGCGTCTGACGGCAGAGATGCTGCCCGATGAGTTTTTCCGTGAAGGCTTGGTTTATGATATTGAGGACATGGATGCCATCTTGGAGCAGTTCATCTCATTCATGAAAGACGGCTCAGATGAACCTGTGCGCCTGACGAATTTAGACACAATTTTTAAGGAAATCATGGTACAGTTTACCGATACGCGCTTTATCTATGAAAGCGATGTCAGCCACGATGTGCCCGTTCGTCCGCTGTCAATTAAACGCCTCATCATCAACCTGGTGAATAACGCGATTCGCTATGGCCGTGAACCGATCCACATTGGCGCATCAATCCTGCCGCCCGCGACTGATGAGGATGCTGGACTGGAACTCACCGACCCGCATGCCAAATTCCCCAAACTCATCATTCATGTCAAAGATGAGGGTGAAGGTGTGGCCGATGATCAGCTAGAGCGTATCATGCAGCCATTTGAGCGCGGAGAGACGGCGCGTACTACTCAAGGTAGCGGATTGGGTCTTGCAATCGTCAATCGAATCGCCCGTTTACACCAAGGCGAGGTTGAGGCGA
The DNA here is from genome assembly GCF_024227015.1 of Moraxella sp. GTDB lineage: Bacteria > Pseudomonadota > Gammaproteobacteria > Pseudomonadales > Moraxellaceae > Moraxella. Next base: position 3,829 of record NZ_JAAELD010000409.1, on the reverse strand, counting down.
TGAATCACCCCGAGGGCGGGCTATATGTCTGCGTCAAAATCCCACTCATCACCCAAGTCGTTACCAATGACGATACTGAAGAATAGCCAATAAAGGGATAATAATAAAACCACCTAAAATCACTTAGGTGGTTTTATATTCCTAGCTCAATTGATCAGACAGTCAAAAAAACTTAATCACCGATCAACACTTTATCACTTTTGGCTTGAGTCAACTCATCAGCAACGATATATACGCCCGTTTGCTTAGCTGGCCAATCCATGATAAATCTTGCACCCTTTAGGTCAGGACTTTCATCAACTTTTAGATTGGCATTGAACCAAAAGGCAATTCTCGAGACGATGGATAGCCCAAGACCATAACCACCTGACGCACGCGTACGACTGTCATCAAGACGCGTAAATGGCACAAAGACCTTTTCACGATCTTCTTCCTTGATGCCCTGTCCATCGTCTTCAACACTAACAAAGGCACGTCCTTTCAGAACGCCTGTGCCAATGATAATGCTACTCTCAGCGTATCGCATGGCATTGCCTGCTAAGTTCTGCACTACACGGTGCAGATAACGTCTGTCCGCCATCGCTTGCGCCCTAGGTGAAGTGATGTTCACCGTAACCTTAATGTCCTTACCAAGCGCATTCGTCTCACGCTCAACCTGCTTCACTAGATCACCCAAATCTACCAATTCCCACTCAAGCTTTGGCGAGCCTTCTTCCAACTTAGCATAGGTCAAGATCTCATCGATCAGCTCATTTAAAGACTCAATGTCTTCATCGATATATTGTTTTTGAAATTGTCTAGACTCATAGTCATCTTCGTCGGCCAGCATATCCACCGCAAAGCGAATACGCGCTACGGGCGTACGAAGTTCATGCGACACCGCACGCGTCAGCTCTCTTTGCGCCTCGATCAAGCGCTTGATGTGCTGCGTCATAGCATTAAAAGTAGATGAAAGACGCGCCACATCATCATGTCCCACGACTTGCACACGAGTATTTAGATCGCCTTTCATGACACGGTTTACGCCTGCTTGTAGCAATTGTAATCTACGCTCAAGTGGGAAGATCAAACCATAAACACCCAAACTAATGAGTAATAAACAAATCAAAATAACGCTGGCTATCAGATTCAGTGGAAACCAATTAAACAAATCAACGGGACCAATGACAATCACCGAAGTATCAACTTCTGACGCAACAACGAAAGAAATTAATGAGTTCTGAATGCCATCACCATCTTTATAAAGAATAACTGGTTCATCACGGCGAATGCGAGCAATTTGACTTGAGTCTAAGCCCACCGAGTCTATGGGTCTAATTTGAATAGGATAAGAAAATTTTTGGCTCAAAAACTGCAAACGCCCTGTCTTAGCCTCAATGGTCGGGTAATAAGACAAATCATCCAACAAGAAAATCGTCAACGCCCGTACCTGGCGCTCACCAACTTGGGATAGTTTAACCGTTAATAGATTATCTTCGCCAGCAATTCGGTGGTAAATAGTCGATTCTTTAGCCGCTGGATCATAACGAAACACGGTTTTTTCTTCGTTAAGACGTCTGATTTCACGACCTTTAAATTCAACCGTGTTCATCGGAACAACTGAGAAACTCTCACCAAACAATCGACTGGCATCTGACAACCAATACTGACGACGACTTGGTTCCTGTTGATGTGCCACACCTTGACTGATGAGATAAAAGGCGCCCGTGGAGACTTTTTCGCGATAGGATTGGATGCGCTCTTGGTTGATGGTATCTACAAGCAAATAGGCGAAAAAAACCACTGCAAGACACACCAATAAAAGCCCTGCATAAATGCGAAAAAAGATACTGCGTTCAGTTAAAGAAATTAGCGCCATAAAAATCAACAATCATCAAAAAATAAAATAAAAGCCAGCATCAGCCAGCTTTTATTTTTGGATATATTATTAGTTGCCTTCTTTGACAAACAAATAACCCTTGCTACGCACGGTTTTGATGCGCTTAGGATTCTCTGGGTCATCACCAATCTTTGGACGAATGCGTGAAATACGAACATCGATCGAACGATCTTGACCATCGTACTCAATACCACGCAGACGTTCAAAAATATCTTCACGAGATAGAATTCGACCTGAATTCGAAGCTAATAGCCAAAGCAGATCATATTCTGCACTAGTAAAATCAACCAATTCATCATTCAAAGTAACAGAACGACCACCATTATCAATCACCAGATCACCAAACTCTAAACGTTGTGGCGAATCTACAGAAGGTGCGGTCTCAGAACGGCGAAGCAATGCACGAATACGCGCTAGCAATACTCTTGGCTGAGCAGGCTTAGCGACATAGTCATCCGCACCCATCTCAAGGCCTAATACCTGATCCATGTCTTCGGTACGAGCCGTTAACATCAAAATTGGATTTTGGTAATTTGGTCGTACTTCACGGCAAACTGTCAAACCATCAGATCCAGGCAACATGACATCTAGCACCACCAAATCTGGCTGCTCGCTGACAATGCGACGAATCGCACGCGTGCCATCAGTCTCAATGGCGACATCCAAGCCATTACGTCTTAGATAATCTTGGGTTAGCATTGCCAATCTTTCATCATCTTCAACGATCAAGATTCTAGGAATGTCTTCTTTTTCAGGTGTTGGTGTATTTGTTGTCATGGTTATCCTTAAGCTAAATCATACGATTGCTTTATAAAATACCAACCGATTAAGCGAGGTTTTTGTATTTTTGGATGGTTTGTAGCTGTGCTACGGACTCAGCCAATGCAGCCAGTGCAGCATTCGTCTGAACGGTGTTGTTTTGATTTGCCAATAGTTGTTCAGCTGCGCGGCGTGCTTCAGCAATTTTTGCTTCATCTAGGTCGTGTGCACGTTCAGCAGAATCTGCCAAAACAGTTACGATGTTTGGTTGCACTTCTAGAACGCCACCAGATACATAGATGATCTCTTCTGAACCTTCAGCATTTTTTAAGCGTAAAGTGCCTGGTCTTAGCAGGGTAATCAAAGGGGTGTGACCCGCAAGAATACCAATCTCACCATCGTGACCAGCTGCCACTAGAACGCTGATGTCGCCAGCATACAACTCTTCTCGAGCACTTACCACTCGGCATTTAAAAGTTGCCATTATACTCTCCTAATGTTAAGTCTAATGATGGCAATTTCAAGATATATAAAAATTGCCACTAATTTAGCTCACCAAACCAAACCCTAAGGTCTGGTTTGGCTTATCATTAAACTTATGCTGCTTGTAGCTTCTCAGCTTTAGCAATCGCTTCATCAATGCCACCAACCATATAGAATGCTTGTTCTGGCAGATGATCGTACTCACCTTCGATGATCGACTTAAAGCCTGCGATGGTGTCACGTAGCGCCACATATTTACCAGGTGCGCCTGTAAATACTTCTGCAACGTGGAAAGGTTGAGACAAGAAACGTTGGATTTTACGTGCACGGTAAACAACCATCTTATCTTCTTCAGACAATTCGTCCATACCCAAGATGGCGATGATGTCTTTTAGTTCTTTATAACGTTGTAGGACTTCTTGCACGCCACGGGCTACAGTGTAGTGCTCTTCGCCAATAACTTGTGGATCAAGCTGACGAGATGTTGAATCTAGTGGGTCAACCGCAGGATAGATACCTTGAGATGCGATGTCACGGCTAAGTACAACTGTTGCGTCCAAGTGAGCAAACGTCGTAGCTGGTGATGGGTCAGTCAAGTCATCCGCAGGTACGTATACAGCTTGTACAGAAGTGATCGAACCTGATTGAGTAGAGGTAATACGCTCTTGTAGGATACCCATCTCTTCTGCTAATGTAGGCTGATAACCT
>NZ_JAAELD010000408.1 GCF_024227015.1 Moraxella sp. | reverse complement strand
CGAATAAAAGCTAAAACATTCGAGGCTAAAAAACATCAAAACTTATGGTTCAATACTTACAACGATTTTTGAGTTTTTGTCAGGTATGCCCAATTTATCCCGCGTACTAAACGAATTTAACTCAGTGTTTTCAACTCATCCACTAACCCCTTTGCTGATGAAATCGCTGTATTAAATTGTTCATCTTTATCAGCTAAGAGTATGAACTGTTCTAGTGCCTCAGTTAAACGATTTTGTGCTTGCTTAATCTCGGCATTTTTGGCATTTCGGGTTTCTGTCTCCGCTGACGGCTGAAAATTGATGGTTTCTATAACCGGACGCTTGGCATCATCGGTCTCACCGAGCATGAGTCGTACCGCTGGGTCGCCCACAATGGCATAATTACGCGCATCATTGTTGGCTGTCCATAGGTTAGATAATTCAAAATCACTGACCAGTACGCCATGTTTGATTTCTATTAGTTGCTCACTGAGATCAGAGGAGATTTCTGCATAACGCACATTGAACTTATCAATGGCTGAACCTATTGGATGGCCTTCCATCAACCGTTTCAAAGTATCCTTAAAAACAGTTAATTGGGCCCCGGCTTTTTCCCAAACGAAAGAACAGCCCCAAGCACGATCGACATGACCCACTGTGGCTAGAGCACCGCCTTTGGGATGACTGAGTAAGCGCCGTGGTAATTGCGCTACAAAAGCATGTGGCGCAATGGTTGAGCGTTTATCGGACTTCCCGTGGGCAAATTCATCCTTATGAGGTGTACCCGCACCATAACAGGCAAAGTGAAAACTAATCAATCCGAGTAAACCAGCATCATTACTGACATCGTCGGCTGAAAAGTAAAAGTCTTCGGGAATCGGTTTGCGTCCCCACTTTAAGCCAGGCCAATCTTGGCAGAGCAGTGCGCCCTGGTGAGGCAATTGGCGTGAATCACCGTTAGGAAATCCCATCCCATGACTAGCCGTGAAAAGCAAGCTCGGCGTATCGTTCCCTCCTAACAGTTGCCCTAATTGTGCCTTAGTCGCCTCCTCTTTGAGGAAAGTTTGTATTTGCCAATCGGATTGATCTTTGGCTACCCAGTCCGCTAATGGCGCAATTAGTTGGTCAGCACTGAGCTGAGTGGCGAGATCACCACTATTGCGTACTCCAAAAAAACTGGCACGGCGTGGCAAGAACAATTTACCGGTTTTAGCTGCTACCACATTGTGAGCATACTGGGCATATTCGTCCAAGGTGTCGAAATAAATACGACCGACGGCATATTGAACATCAAGTTG
>NZ_JAAELD010000407.1 GCF_024227015.1 Moraxella sp. | reverse complement strand
TAGTACGCATCGCCCCCGTGCGCCTGTCGGTGCGTGATGAGCCTGTGGTGTCTGATGATTTTGCCAGAGGGCTACTTGGTAGAGTGGTGTTCGAGAACGAAGGGCTGATCGTACTAAATAAGCCACATGGGCTGGCGGTACATGGCGGCAGCGGCGAGAGCTTCGGGGTGATTGAAGCGATGCGCGTGGCAACGGGCAAAAAATACCTAGAGCTGATCCATCGCATCGATAAAGACACGTCGGGCTTGCTGCTCATTGCAAAAAAACGCAGCACCCTAAAAGAGTTGCAAGAGCAATTTCGAGAAAAAACCATCCAAAAAAGCTATCTGTGTCTGGTGGTGGGTCATGTTAAGTCAGACAAGCAAATCATCGATCAGCCTTTATTGAAGTGCACACTGCCAAGTGGTGAACGCCGCGTCAAAATCGACAAACAAGGCAAACCAAGCCAAACTAAGATCGAGGTGTTGGCACGCTTTGAAATCGATGGTCGGGCGGTAAGCTTGGTGCGCGCATCG
>NZ_JAAELD010000406.1 GCF_024227015.1 Moraxella sp. | reverse complement strand
TTGAAGGCCGTCTGAAATCAATGCAGACAGCCTTACACAGCTTCACATTACTCGACAAACTTCACAACCTGCTCAAAAGTCTTACGAGCCTTAGGGCGAATTTCTTTATCGCGATAACCAAAGGTCACCATCACCGACACGCCCCATTCGGCAGGGTCAAATAAGCCTTCGTCCGCCAAGATTTGGTTCACTTCCTTGTAAGCAAAGCCTTCAATCGGACAGGAATCCACGCCGATTAAGGCAGCACCCGTCATCATATTGGCAAGGGCGATGTAAGTCTGCTTGCTTGCCCAGTCATACAGGCTGCGCTCGGTGTCCAAAATGGCGATGTCCTCGGCTTGGAATTTTTGATAAATCCCCATTGCCTTGTCTCGTGCTTCGCCTTGCAAACCACGGCGGTTCATTATTTCAGCAAAATAAGGCGTGTCGTAACGGGCGTTTTTCTTGGCCAAAATCGCAACAATGTGGCTGGCTGTTTCCATGGTTGGAATGCCCCAGCAGTAAGGTTTGAGTTTTTGGCGTAAGTCGGCATTTTGCAATACTAAGAATTGCCACGGCTCACTGCCTACCGAGCTTGGGGATAAGCGGCCGAGTTCCAAAATATAATTAAAATCTTCGGCAGAGATTTTACGACTGCCGTCATACGAGCGGGTAGAGGCGCGGTAATGAAAGGCGTTTAATACATCTTCTTTGTTTAAAAACTGCATGGTTGGATACTCCAAATTTAAATCGTTTTGTTGTAACGGCCAATCAAGGCCGTCTGAAAATTACATAAAGCCGCGTTGGTATTGGCGCGGCACAAACTGCATTTCTGCGGCATCGGCGGCATTTTGGCGGTGTTGCGCGTTCAATACCCAATACGGATCACGCAAGAGCGCACGACCAATGGCGACCAAATCGGCATCGCCCACGCCAAGCACATGATCGGCCACGGCAGGCTCATCGAGCATACCCACGGCGATGACCGGTTTGCCGGTGGCGTGTTTGACTTTACGCGCCAGCTCCACTTGATAGCCAGCATAGAATTCAGGATGGTTGCCCGCATGCAGCACGCCATCACCGCCGCCGCTCACGTCGAACACATCGGCACCGGCTTCTAAGAAGCGCTTGGCGACTGCGACACCGTAATCGCTGTCAAAGCCGTTTTCGCCGTATTCTTGCGCTGAGATGCGGACAATCAACGGCATTTCAGACGGCATCACTTCACGGGCAGCCTTGATGACTTGTTCGCCGAACAGCATTTTGTCTTGGCCGTATTCATCACTGCGCTGGTTAGATTTTGGCGAGTAGAATTGGTGAATCAGGTAGCCGTGTGCGCCGTGCAGCTCGATGGTATCGAAACCGGCGGCGACTGCACGTTTCACCGAGTCTTGGAAGGCTTGTACCAAGTCTTTGACTTCTTGAGTGGTCAACTCGCGCGGGGTAATCAGGTTTTGACCGGCATAATCCAATTCGCCATAGTGAATCGGGCTTGGCGCCACGGCATTCGGCTCGTCCTGCGCTTTGCGGCCGGCATGGGCGATTTGAATGCCGATTTTGGCACCGTGGGCGTGCACGCTGTCGACTAATTTTTTGAACGCTTGCTCTTGCTCATCATTCCACAAGCCTAAGCAATTCGGGCTGATGCGACCGTTCGCCGCGACATTGGTCATCTCGACGATAATCAGACCGACACCACCGATGGCGCGGCTGGTGTAATGCATAAAATGCCAATCGTTCGGCACGCCGTCGGTGGCGGAATATTGGCACATCGGTGGCATCACCACGCGGTTTTTGAGTTCGAGGTTTTTTAGGGTGTATGGGGTTAATAATTTACGAAATTTTGCCATGTTAAACTGCTCCAATGGGCCTTGTCATGATGCTATTTTAGGCAAAGCATGTTATTATTACAAATTGATTATTATGATAGTCAGGTATCATCACAGCTGATAGTAAGACGCCCCACCTGATTAGTCTAACCAATACCACCCACTAACACGCAGCCGCCTGCACGCTAAAGAATAAGGACACATCATGACTGGCATCCAACAACGCGCCGAACTACAACGCCGCATCTGGCAAATCGCCAACGAAGTACGCGGCTCGGTGGACGGCTGGGATTTTAAACAATATGTATTGGGTACGCTGTTTTACCGCTTTATCAGTGAGAACTTTGAGGCATACATTACTGGTGGTGACGAAAGCGTTAACTATGCAGCGATGGACGACAGCGATGAAAATATCATAGCGGCAAAAGATGATGCAATTCGTACAAAAGGCTATTTTATTCTTCCTAGCCAGCTGTTCAGCAATGTGGCGGCTAATGCACACAAAAACGAAAACTTAAATACCGATTTAGCTACTATTTTTGCTGCCATTGAAAACTCAGCCAATGGCTATGATTCAGAAAAAGACATCAAAGGCTTGTTTGC
>NZ_JAAELD010000405.1 GCF_024227015.1 Moraxella sp. | reverse complement strand
GTTTTTAGCCAAACCCGATTTGAGGGGTTGAATGTGAATCGCCTTGCTAGGGGTGCGCCTGTTTTTGATGCCAATGTGGAAAGTTGTGCTGAAATGTGAAGTTTAAAGGGGGGGTATTTTGGGGTGGGGCGGAAAAATAATCATAATTAATACATATATGAATCGCACGTGTTTATTAAGTTCTTCAGACTTGCAAATGTTCACAATTTACATATCGTGGTAGTTTTTTTGTTTCTTTGGCTTGCACAAGAGGAGCGACGTTGGCAAAGTCAAAACCCAAAAGGCTATCACACCTAAACATAAAAAACCGCTCCAATCGGAGCGGTTTTTTGTGTTGGATTATTGGCTATGCTGTTCTGCTTGTTCGATGCGCTTATTGGTATCGGGATGGGTGGATAATATCGACCAATGCCCATGACCTTCGCCGTGCTCCTTTTGCAGCTTTCTAAAAAAGTTAGCAAGATGAATCGGTGATATACCTAATCGCTGAAGCTCATCAATAGCATATTTGTCCGCTTCCATCTCTGCTTTTTGAGAGTATTGCGTGGTCGCAAGCACTGTGGGCAATGCCAGCAGAATATCAGACGTATCGCCCGTGATGATGACAACCAGTACTCCAATGCCAAGGCTTGAGATGGCCTGCTCTAGACTATGGCGATGCACCAGATGCCCTTGCTCGTGGGCTAGGACGGCTAGGATTTCGTGATTATCGCCACTAAGCTTGATGAGTTCATCGGTGATGACGATGGTGTTATTGGGGATGGCCAGTGCATTGGCGCCGATGTCGCCGCCACTTCTGACGATGATTTTGGCTTGTGGGTTGGCATCTAGCTTATCATACAGAGCCTTGATCTCATCTTGGCGTGCTTTAGGCAGGGTGCTGGGCTTGGTCATCTCCAAGACGTATTCTTCAGCGTGATTGCCCGCCTCCATGAGAGCATCGCTAGGCAGTCTCTGAGCGATGTGGTGCGCCGCCATAGGAATGCCAAAACGGAACAGCCCAAAGACAAACACGCACAATATCACCAATCCAGTACCGATCCACGCCCAACGATTCTCCATCTTGGTGATGTTGTCGAACAGCGAACGATGCTGCAGTTCGATCCAGTCGGGCGGTGCGCTTAGAAACTCTATGCGCGCCCCATCGAACAGCATGATGGCGTGTGGCGAATTATCCACACTGGGCAGATATTCGCAGTCCTTGGCAAAATAACGCTTCTCTTGATGTGCGTTATCGGCATCTCTCCAGACAACCATAAAACCATCCGCCTGACCCTGATAGAATACAGGGTGAATTTGAGCGGTGTGCGCTTTACTGATTTGCCCGTCAAAATACCGCACGGTCACAGCTTGCTTCATGCTAGACTCACTTACCAAGATACATCAAAGTCGAACACGTCGCTGATCTCTTCTGCCAAAGGCGAGACGTTGTCCGCGCTCGGCGTGGTCAGTGCTTCGAAGTCGTCCACCACAGACAAGGCTAGGGTTTCAGTCTTGTAGCGATGCATTCTCACCGCTGCCCAAGGGTGCAATAAGCCTACGCTTAGGACGGTTGCGATGACATTGGTTAGGCTGATGAAGGCGAATTTTAATGGGCTAAAGTTCACCAAGACGAAACGATTGTCCCCCAAGGTTAATTTACCCCAAATGGCGCGATGAATATAGCCTTGCATGAGTGGAAAAATAAGCAGCATCACAGCGTAGATGACCGCAATGATGGCCATTACTGCAGGCGGTAGCGACCCATCGGGCGAAGCCACCATCTCTGCTTGGCTAAAGATAAAACCACCCCCCAACAACACCACAACGATGAATGCAAGCAAAGGCAAGATCATC
>NZ_JAAELD010000404.1 GCF_024227015.1 Moraxella sp. | reverse complement strand
GATGAAGGCGAATTTTAATGGACTAAAGTTCACCAAGACAAAACGATTGTCCCCTAGGGTTAATTTACCCCAGATGGCGCGATGAATATAGCCTTGCATGAGTGGAAAAATAAGCAGCATCACAGCGTAGATGACCGCAATGATGGCTATTGCTGCAGGCGGTAGCGACCCATCGGGCGAAGCCATCGTCTCTGCTTGGCTAAAGATAAAACCACCGCCCAACAACATCACAACGATGAATGCAAGCAAAGGCAAGATCATCGCCTTATACATGTCCCAGACGCCAGTGTTAAAGTTGAATTTAAGTTGTCCAAAATACGTATTGTCAAATTGATAACGCTTGAACAGCCAAATTGTAAATGGTGTTAAGAGACCTAAACTCACGAAGTTTAAAGCTACAATCAGTAACATCACCACATAAGCCGCTGCGAGCGTACCACCAAAACCAAAGCGAACGTTGTTAAATTGGCTGTTTCTCGCCATAAAACGTAGCGTCGAGCGCAGCATCCAAGGGAAAATCAAGAACAGCAGTATCGCCCCTGCAAAAGCAATCTCAGGCGAGAACTGCCCAAAGACACTGATGGCGACATAGATGGCGATGGCAATTAGGCGCCCGATTAAGATGCGCTTGGGATTGGCGGTAAAGTCAAAACTTTTGCCGTCAAGGTGCGTATTACCATAAAAATAACGCAGGCGACGCACTTTTGCCCATGGGGAGTAGATGCCCAGCGTGATGATGGTCAGCACCAGATTGACAATCCAAATCTTAAAATAAGCCATTGCCGTACCACCAAAGGCAAAGCGATGAGTGGTCGGTTCAGGCTGCATGGCAGGCAGCGGAGGCGGCGCAGAAGATGCTGTTAATATATCACTGCCTACGTCAGTGTAGATATTATTCGACATGAAAATCCTTGATTATTGAAAATGATTATTAAATGATAAATAACAGCATTGTATCAGGAATATTATCAAAAATAAACCCGAGCTTATATTCGGCTTATCTGACAGAGGTTTGCGCATGGCAGCATTTGCCGAATGTTTAGGATGCTTATCCGGTCGGGGCTTAATTATGTTACAATAACAGGCTGAGACTTAGGAGATTTAAATCATGCAAACCATCGTTCTGGCCAGCAACAATAAAGGCAAATTGGCCGAATTTCAGGCACTGTTCGATCAGGCGAATCTAGGCATTACCATCATCCCACAAGGTGAGCTTGGCATCACAGACGCTGATGAGGCAGGATTGTCATTCATTGAGAATGCCATCATCAAGGCGCGCCACGCAAGTGCCGCCAGTGGACTGCCTGCTTTGGCAGATGATAGT
>NZ_JAAELD010000403.1 GCF_024227015.1 Moraxella sp. | reverse complement strand
TCTATCATGCGCTGCGCACACGCCTGCACACGATCGGCGTCGAGGAAGTTAATCTAAATGTCGTGCTGTCCGATATTGCGCCAGCATCTGGAGATGGGGCGGCTCAGACCTACATTCCAACCGATCCTAAAGAAGCGGAGCCTGCACCCACCAAGCGCGCACCCACCCAAAGTGACATCGCGCCGCATCCGCGCATTCGTCACATCATCGCTGTGGCATCAGGCAAGGGCGGTGTGGGTAAATCCACCACAACGGTGAATATTGCCCTTGCGCTCCAAAAACTTGGCAAAAAAGTTGGTATCTTAGATGCTGACATTTACGGTCCATCCATTCCTGATATGCTTGGCATGGCGGGCGTAAAACCTAATGTTGAAAATGATCAATTCGTGCCAATCGAGGCAGACGGACTTGCCATGTTGTCAATTGGCAATCTGATCGAGACTGATAATACCCCGATTGCTTGGCGCGGGGTTAAGGCGACGGGCGCGCTGATGCAGATGTATAATCAGACGAATTGGCCAAATCTGGATTATCTAATCATCGACATGCCACCTGGCACAGGGGATATTACATTGACTCTGGCGCAGCGCATTCCTGTCACGGGTGCGGTTGTTGTGACCACGCCACAGCACATCGCGTTACTCGATGCCAAAAAGGGTGTTGAGATGTTCCATAAAGTTAATATTCCTATACTTGGTATTGTTGAAAATATGGCGCTACATGTATGTAGTCAGTGTGGGCATGTCGATCATATCTTTGGGGCGGATGGTGGTAAGAACATGGCGACCATGTACGACGTGCCACTGTTAGGGCAGTTGCCTATTAATGCGCACATCCGTGAGCAGATGGATAACGGCACACCAAAGCGCATCGATTCTAGCATTGCACACATCTATGATGACATTGCTAAGAGCATCGATGAAGGCATTGGTAAATTCGCCAAAAGCCGCAAAGACGGGCGCATATTTTAACTGATGGTGGCGTTGAATAACTTAAGCTTATCCATTATAATGACGGCAAATTAATGACAAATTCATACTAGGAAATAATATGTCCATTAAATCTGACCGTTGGATTCGCCAAATGGCCGCCGAGCATGACATGATCTCGCCATTTGAGCCGAATCAAGTGCGACACAACGAAAGTGGTGATAAGATCGTAAGCTATGGCACCTCAAGCTATGGCTATGATGTGCGCTGCGCTAATGAATTTAAGGTATTCACCAATGTGCACTCCGCCATCGTCGATCCTAAGAACTTTGATGAGCGCAGTTTCATTGATGTGGTGGGTGATGAATGCATCATTCCGCCAAACTCATTCGCTTTGGCACGCACGGTTGAATACTTTAAGATTCCACGTGATGTATTGACCATCTGCTTGGGCAAATCCACCTACGCACGCTGCGGCATTATTGTCAATGTGACTCCGCTTGAGCCTGAATGGGAAGGGCATGTGACACTAGAGTTTAGTAATACCACAAATCTACCTGCGCGCATTTATGCAGGCGAGGGCGTGGCACAGATGCTATTCTTCCAAAGCGATGAAGTGTGTGAGACATCTTATAAAGATCGTGGCGGCAAATATCAAGGTCAAACAGGTGTTACCCTACCAAAGACCTAACGGTAATCCTAGAATCATAATGTTTACATATTTCATATCGTAATTGTCAAAAGATTGTTCTACAATGAGCAATCTTTTTTATTGTGTTTATTTATTGGAGAGATCATGCCTGACATTCGCATCGAAAAACGCCACAATTTTGACTTAGAAACCGCGCGTACTCAAGCCAAAAAGTGGCTAGAGGAAGCCAAGGCGACTTTTGGGGTGGATGCCACCTACGAGCAGGGCGTTGATACGGACACTGTCGCCATCAAAAAATCAGGCGTGGATGGGCGTGCATTTTTGGATGCGGATAAGGTTGTTTTTGAGGCGGATTTGGGATTTTTGGCGAAGCCGTTAAAGGTTGTGATCAGCTCAGGCATCCAAGAAGGCTTGGATCGCTATTTTGCTTAAGAAGGTATTTGAGCATATAATCGGATTTGGCGATTAGGCTCATTATTTATCATAAAGGTGCGTGGGGTATTTATGTATCGATGGCTGATGGCGGCTTTTGGTGCTGTGGCGACAACGACATGGGCAAATAAACCGAGTTCTAACGCGGCCGATGACCCTATAGCGGCTACTGCCACCTATGATTTGCCCGCGGCCACACTTCCACAAAGCATCCGCGAAAAGATGGCGGTAGCAGGGCTGTCTGATGATGAGGTGAGCTTTTGGGTTGAGCCCTTGGATGGTGGGCTTTCTAATGCTGCCAATGCCACTACCAGGCTTGAACCCATCATTCGCCACCGCGCTGATAAGCTGCGCACACCTGCCTCTACTCAAAAGCTTATTACGACATTCATCGCTTTACATACATTGGGAGAAAACCATCGCTGGATAACTCGCATTCACCCTAAAGGCGTGATCATGAATGGGACGCTGTACGGCGACCTTGTTATTCAAGGGTTTGGTGATCCTGCCATGACGCATGATCGTCTGCGCGCCATGTTACGACAGGTTGAGGCGAGGGGTATTCGTCACATCCAAGGTGACATCATCATCGACAACTCTGCCTTCCAAGATGTTAAATTCAACGTTAATGCCTTTGACGGACAAGGAATGCGTGCTTATAATGCTGCGCCCAATGCTTTTTTGGTGAATTTTGGTACAGTTGAGATTGATGTGTTGCCATCGGGGCATGACGAGATTGTTCAGACATCAACAGGTCAGGCGACTAAATTTGTCCCAAGCGATCATCAAAGCGCTGCCTTACAGGTGCTGCCACCATTGGCGGATTTTAGCGCACCAAGTCAGATCTCTGCCAATGATACGCGCTGCTTAAGTGAGAATAAATTTCACCTAAGTGATGAGAAGCTGACTGTATTTGGTGGTACGCGTGCTGACTGTGGGCGCCAATCTTATTGGTTGACGTTCAGTGATGCTGATAAATTGGCAATCAAGGCAGTCAAGGGAATATGGCAATCGATTGATGAAAGATTCACAGGGCGAGTGCGTATTGATGACGTTGTAAGCCCTGGCATTGCTTGGTTGATTTATCCGTCCAAGCCCTTGAGTGAACAGATTTATCTTATCAACCAATACTCTAATAACGTGATGACTGAGCAAGTGGCGCTGTCTTTACCATTATCAATGGGCGTGGCAGGTGTACATGATCCAGCTTCTAACTATCCAAGTGTGCTTAACTTTATCAGCAAATGGTGGCAGACGCACCTAAGTAGCCAGCCGCCCATGATGAGCCGAGCATCAGGACTGTGCCGAGACTGTGCAATAACGCCAGCAGCGATGGCTGAACTGCTTGCTTTTGCTTATCAGCAGCCGAATTTTGAAGTGTTTAAAGCATCGCTGCCAATAGCCGGTCAATCTGGCACGATGATGTCACTATCCGAGCGAGATCCTGAGCATCCTGCCATTGGGCGTGCGCATATTAAGACGGGCACATTGAATAATGTTAAGAGTCTGGCTGGGTACGTCATGGACACACAGGGCAGATGGTATGTGTTTGTTGGTATGATTAATGCCCCTGGTGTAGGCTATAGTGATCATGCCACCGCGGTTTTGGATGAAGCGCTGTCTTATGTCGCTAAGCTTTAATAAAAAATCCAACCTTTTAATTTGATGGTTGGATTTTTTATTGCCTGTTTGGTGCTTATTGCTTAGACGGGGTTTCTTTATTATTCTGCTTTTCTTTGTTATCCTCGATTGTCTCATCTGGTGTATCAGCTTCATCAGTCTCTACCTCTGTAGCTTGGCATTCTCTGGGTGCGAAGATCGTTTGACCGTGCTCATCACCAACGTACCGCCAGTGCCACGACTCTTCAGATACGCCGCTTTTTTCGCTATATTCCTTGGTAAAGGTCTGCTCCCAACCGTATTCATGGGCGTGCTCCATCAGCCATTTATAACCCTTGCCTTTGGCGAATTTGGCATCAATCGGCGCAAAATCCACCGCGTATCCTGTGTGATGCTCAGAGTAGCCTGCAGGCGATGACGTGTGATAGATGGTCTTGGGCGGTTGTTTTTGACGAATTTTGCGTTTAATGATGGTGTCTTGCAGTCTCACTGAGCGGAAAATTGAGCTGGGATATAGCGCAACTTTATCCTTAGCGGCAGCCTTGACCAGAGTTTGTAGCGGTTCTTTGACGTCTTTGTGGATTAGCTTATTTTCTTCATTTTTGCCACCATAACCACTCCATACCAAATCTTCAGCAAAAATCTCATCATAAGAAAAATGCTGAATGCCTACCGCTAGCGCGTCAGGTGAGCAGATCGGACGTTCTGGTTTTTCATCGTTGTCTTTGGCATCTTGGCTGTCTTGATTGTCTGTATTTTCTAAATCTGACGCATCAGATTCTGATTCATCAGAGCGACTTTCGTCCAGATCATCATTGTTGTTTTTGACAAGTTTGTCTGGTGTGGCTTTGTCATTATCGGTTGTTGGCGTGACTTTTTTGCCATCTGTAATAACAAAAGCGTGCGCACTGCCTTGAATGACAAAACAAATCGACAGTGCAAGTAAGGAGAGTTTCTTTGACATATTAAGTTATGAATTATCTATGATTAAATAAAATAAATGCGCCTATTATAGTGGGTGAATCTGTGTATTGCGTGACAATTTGTTCATAAAATGTGATAAATCACACCTACCTGCGAGTGGGTTCAGTTAAATTCTGCGCAAGGGCATAAAGCACCACCGTGGCGAATGCACCTTTGGGTAGTTCAAAATTTAGCTCTAGATTGCCATCGATCCATTGCCAATCCATATCACTGATTAATAATCGCGTGGCGCGTCTTGACGCTTTTACACCCACCTTTTGTAGGCCTTGGATAAATGTGCTGTGTTTGGCATCGTCAAATACTTGATTTTCAAGAGCGAGCGCGTCGTCAGTGGCTTTATTATCACCCATACCGTATAGCGAGATGGTGGGGTGAATGTCTTTGGCATCAAGGCGTGCTCGTATCTCATCATCAAGCTGGGCGCTAAATACCGAGCCTGTGCCGTTCAGGTTAAATACATCGCCTATCACGCCTTTGTCCCATGTGTGATTGGCAACCCTCAACGCCAAAATTTCATTAAACAAATGACTGCGCGCAGCAGAGATGAGCATGCCATGACGTTCTAGGTCTTTTTTGTGGGGTTTATAGGGTTTGGCGCTTTTTATGATTTTGTCAAAAAAATCCTGCGCTTTGGTTAGATTGCCGGCATCATGCCCAAATCGCTGCTCGCCAAAGTAATTTGGCACCCCGTGGGCTGCGATGTCCGACAGCTGTGCTTCAATATCGTCTGCATTGCCTTGCACGTCTCTTAAAGTGATCGTGAAGTGGTTGGATTTATGCGTACCACGGTTTAATTTTCTGCCATGCCAATGACTTTGCAGAATCTCCACCCGCTCATCTTGTTGTAATTTATCGGCAATAAAATTGCCAAAATCCACGCTGGGCGCAGTTTTCTTGGGTAAGCGCAGGCTGTACCATTGATAAGTCTCGGCGTGACGGTCTTTTAGTCCAGAATAGCCCACATCACGCACAGGAATCTCTGCCCATTCAGACAGTAGGCGCGCGACAAAGACGGTATTCATGTTGATTTTTTTGATATAAAGCCACAAATGCTCACCCGTGCCATCAAAATCAATGTCTATGCGTTCGGTAACGATAAAATCGGCAGGTGATTGTTTAAAGATGACACTGATGATGGCAGGTGTTTTCATGGGCGGGCTTAATGATTGAAAATTATTATTAAAAATGGGTGTTTATTAAAGTGGCTATTAAAGCATGAAATGATTTATTTGCCAAATTTTTAGCGCCCAAAAGTATCGTATTTAAAAATAACAAAAGGCAGAAATCAGCAAATCTATTGGCAAGCGCATAAAATGACTGCTGAGTCTGTCTAAGCGATTGCAAGTTTAAACCCTTTCTTTTAGAGTAAATAATCAGCAGTTTGGTCAGTTAGTCACCTGCCGAATCTTTATCTTGACCATGACATCAAAATATGTTTTTATAAGGGTAAAGTAAGGCTCTAAAAAAGGAAGTTTATTATGACGTTAAATTATTCAGCACCGCTAGACGAGATGCGTTTCACCCTAAAAGACGTATTTGATGCCCCAACGTTTTGGCAAAATACACCCGGTCTGTCACACATGGATACAGATACGGTGGACATGATTTTAGATGAGATGGCGAAATTTAGCCGTGATGTCTTACTACCACTAAATCAATCAGGCGATGATGAAAGCGCAAAATACCTAGGCGATGGCAAGGTCTCCACACCGAGCGGCTTTCAAGATGCATTCAAGCAGTATAGCGACATGGGTTGGATTGGGCTGGGCGGTGACCCTGACTTTGGTGGGCAAGGCATGCCAAAGATGGTAACCATGCTCACCGAGGAGATGATGTTCTCTACCAATCAGGCGTTTGCGCTGTATCCGAACCTGACAGTCGGGGCGACATTATGCTTATTGGCTAACGGCAGTGACGAGCAAAAGGCGTTATACTTGCCAAAACTATACTCAGGAGAGTGGTCTGGCACGATGTGTCTGACCGAGGCGCATGCAGGCACGGATCTTGGCATCATCAAGACGCGCGCCACACCGAATGATGATGGCTCCTATGCGATCACAGGCACCAAGATCTTTATCACAGGTGGTGAGCATGATCTGACAGAGAATATCGTGCATCTGGTGCTTGCCAAGACACCAAATGCACCCGCTGGCTCTAAGGGTATTTCGCTTTTTATTGTGCCAAAATTCCTGGTAAATGACGATGGTACATTAGGCGAGCGTAACGGCGTAGCAGCTGGATCGATTGAGCATAAGATGGGCATCAAGGCATCGGCAACTTGTGTGATGAACTTCGATAATGCTAAAGGTTATATGGTCGGCGCTGAGAACACAGGACTTGCCACGATGTTCGTCATGATGAACTATGAGCGCGTCACGATGGGGCTTCAGGGTCTGGGTGCAAGCGTTTTGGCTTATCAAAATGCCGCCGCCTATGCCAAGGATCGCCTACAAGGCAGACATGATGATGGCATCAAAAATACCGACAAAGCCGCCGATCCGATCATCGGGTTTGGTGATGTGCGTCGTATGCTTCTAAATGCTAAGACCAACAGCGTCGCCTCACGAACATTTGCCATGTATGTGGCAAGAGAGCTAGATATTGCCAAATTTAGCGACGATGAGCAGGCGAAATCAGCTGCCGCTGCCAAGGTTGCATTACTGACACCAATCGCCAAGGCATTTTTAACGGACATGGCGTTCAATGCTACCATCGACTGTCAGCAGGTATTTGGCGGTCATGGTTACATCAAAGAATGGGGTATGGAGCAGATCGTGCGTGACACACGCATCAGTCAGATCTATGAAGGCACGAATGGCATTCAAGCATTGGACTTATTGGGCCGTAAGGTAGTTAAGAATAATGCGGTAGCGATCTTTGCGTTGATTGATGAGATCAATGAAGCTTGTCAAGATATTGATCACGCCATCAAAGATGCGACCGCCTCTGCTGCCAAGCGTGTTAAATACTTGACCGAGCAGCTACTAGACGCTGCCAAGACGGACGCTCACGCCATCAATGCTTCAGCCGTGGATTATCTGCACGCCGTGGGCTATCTGTGCTATGCTTATATGTATGTGCTTATCGTGCGGGCATGCCAAGGCAAGTCAGGCGAGTTTTATGAAGAACGTCTAAAGCTTGCGGAATACTTCACCCAACGAATCCTGCCAAAGCTTTATGCGCATGCCGATATGGCGCAGGCAGGCTCATCGAGCATCATGGCGTTTGATGATGATTTTTTCGCTTGATTGGGTAAGATTAGCAAAAAAGGCAGAGTGATCTGCCTTTTTTGTTTTGGATGCCTCATGATTATTTATGTTCACAATTTAAAGGTCTTAATTCATCATTAACCAAATCCAATAGCATTGGCTTGCCGTTTTTATCGACCTTTTGATGGGCATAAGTTGCTTGTGCATAACACTCTGCCAAGCCTTCAGCGAACAGATAGCTATCGGCAGCAGGGTACAGTGAGGCGATGTAATTGTGCGGATTTTTGAGAATCAACGGCTGAAGTTTGGCTTGTTCTGCAGGTGAGAATTCTGCCTTGGTGAAGGCGGATTTGACCAATCTGTCCTGTTCGTCTGTTAGCAGCCAAACTTCTACGCTGCTCTTATTGTGGTATTTATCCTGATGAATATTACCGTATTCGATCAGCTCCATCGTGCCTGTATGCCAATACAAATCATAGCCCAGAGCCATGTAATCACCTTGAATCAGCGAACGCGGATCGGCAGGCGTGAGTTTGATGTACAAATCATTTGATTGATGCAAATGTTGTTCATGCTTGGCGATGATACTGCCTAAGACGATGACTGTAACGAGGCTTAGAATAATCGGTAGGGCGGTCTTTATTCTCATGACAGCTCCTTTGGTAAGCGGTTGATGTGCTTGGCAAGGGCGGTGATTGCTATTATGGCAACGCCTGATGTGAGCATGACAGAACTTTTTTGTAAGAATGTCATCGACAGTGAATAGTAGCTGTACCACAGCAGTGCAACCATGCCGAATAGATATAAACCATTGATGAATTTATCATCTTGTTTGATTGACCATGCCAGTCCTGCGACTAATATCGCCATCTCAAATTGACCAAGTCCAACCAATATAATAGCTAAGGCAACACTAAGCGCGAGATTGGGAATTTGCCTACGATAGCCCCACAGCAGTGCTAATAGCCATGCTCCTTGGAGTATCAAAACCTCAACAGGTCGGTATGCCTTAGATGTGGATGTATCGATGATTAGCCAAAACTCTTGAATGAACGTCGCCATCATGATGATTGGTAGGTATAGCCATGTTGCCTTGATAGGGATTGCTGATCTTTTGCAATGTGCTGCGATGATAAATAATGCCATCGCGGTCAAAGATATCGCATGCAAAAACCAGAGCGGTGCGTTAATTTCATAAACGAAATAGCCGCAAGCCAACCCATACAACCCGAGCCATTGCCCAACAATAACAAACCAATGCACACGTGTCAGCATCACTAATGAGGTGAAAATTGCTTGGGCGATGAGCGTAATGAGTATGCTATCATCACTAAAGCGTAATAAAAAAGACAACTGACCACACAGCATGAGCGCATAGCACAAATGCCTTATAAATAAGGTTTTGCTGCTCGATGTTGGATGTTTGGAAGTTGTATGGATGGCGATGAGTGATAATACAAAGCAGACCAACCCCATCCAGGAAGAAACATCACCCCAAAAAGCCAAAAATGCTGATGAAAATAGCAATCCTGTCAAATACGCACCAATACCTACCGGCAGGGCATGGAATCGGCCACCTGGAAATAACCGCGCAACCAAAATCCCAAGTAATGCAAACCACATAAAGGTGAGTGCGCCAAACACAAAATATGAATGGATATTATCAAAAAACATGAATATGAACCAAGCCAATAGCGATGCACCCATGCCGGATAAGGTAAGCGCAAGGCAGGCTTGTTCTTGATGTTTTTTAAATTGCCAAACGGCGAATAATGGTAAGGCGACAATACTGATTAAGCTGATTACTGCGTTGAGATTAACTTGCCTGTGCAAATCAGCGGCACCAAGTGCGGATAATAAGGACAAAATACTGATGATGCCAACCATCAAAAAACGCGCAGATGGGTAGAATTTTAGTGTGATCACAAGCTGCATCAGGCTTAATAGATTAAATGCCAGCAAGTAACCGATGTCGAATGCGTCAAAGTAGTTTTGTGTAAAATATAGATATAATGCAAATTGACTAACGATGATCACAATAAAAAACACGCCGACATTCTGCCGATATAGCCAAGGCAAAGCCAATAAAGACCAAATAACGAAAAGCCAAAAACTGTCAGCACCTGTCTGATAGGCTTGCCCAATGACTGCCAAGGACAGCCCAATCATGGTAACAGAGGCAGTCTGTAATACTTGGCGGGGTGTATCACTTTTCACGAATGCGCTAATCACATCTAACAATGCCATCAATCCGATGGTCAGCGCCATTCTTGTCATGTGTGACCAATAAAACCAATTCGACGCCACAAGATAAACCATCGTTGCAAGTATTAGACCCATACCAACGATGGTCATCTGGGTGTAGAACCTATTAGGAATATTTGTAGAGTAATCTTTGCTGTGAAGATGAATATTCATAAGCATCCCATCATGCCGGCTATTGTGAAGCGTTATTATGTTATTGTATCATGATTTGACACCGTTGTATTTTTTTGATAATTTTTGATTTTGATGAATCTATAGACGTAAAAAACGCCCCGATTTACGGAGCGTTTTTTTGGATTGGGAGCTATAGAGCCTGCACGTCATTTAGTAGTTTGGCTTGATGATTGATCAGAGCCTGCGGCATGCGCTCGCCTAACTTGTTGAATAGGTCTTTGTGATCATGTAGTTCTTTAACCCATGCAGCCTTGTCTTGGCTGGTTACTAGGTTGAACTGCTGCTCACTGAAGTCAGACTCCGCCCAGTTGATGTCGTTGTAGGTAGGAACAAGACCGATCGGGGTCACAACAGCATTAGCCTTACCTTCGCAGCGGTTGATGATCCATTCTAGAACGCGCATGTTCTGACCAAAGCCAGGCCATACGAAATCACCATTCTCGTCACGACGGAACCAGTTCACTTTGAACATTTTTGGCATTTGAGTGCCGTGTTCAGTGGTTAGTTTTTCAAGTTTTTCACCCATTTCTAACCAGTTGGTGAAGTAGTCTGCCATGTTGTAGCCGGCGAATGGCAGCATCGCAAATGGATCGCGACGAACAACGCCTTGAGCGCCTGTAGCAGCAGCTGTGGTTTCAGAACCCATGGTTGCAGCTTTATACACGCCGTCCACCCAGTCAAATGCTTCAGATACCAAAGGCACAGTATCAGCACGACGACCACCGAAGATGAAGGCAGAGATAGGCACACCTTCAGGGTTTTCCCATTGTGGGTCGATAGATGGGCACTGAGCGGCAGATACGGTAAAGCGTGCGTTTGCGTGAGAAGCTTTCTCTGCACCTGTGTGTTTTTCACGTTTCCAGTTGATTAGGTTTTCTGGTACTTCTTTGGTTTTACCTTCCCACCATACTTCACCATCTTCAGTCATGGCAACGTTGGTGTAGATAACGTCTGAACCTAGAGTGCTCATGCAGTTAGAGTTGGTTTTGGTGTTAGTACCTGGTGCTACGCCAAAGAAGCCTGCTTCTGGGTTGATGGCATACAGTCTGCCGTCCGCTGATGGCTTGATCCATGCAATGTCGTCGCCCACGGTTTCAACTTTCCAACCTTCGTAGCCTGCTGGTGGAATTAGCATGGCGAAGTTGGTCTTACCACAGGCAGATGGGAATGCCGCAGCGATGTAGTGTTTTTTGCCTTCTGGGTTGGTAACACCTAGGATTAGCATGTGTTCAGCCAGCCAGCCTTGTTCGCGACCCATTACAGATGCGATACGAAGGGCTAGGCATTTTTTGCCAAGTAGGGCGTTACCGCCGTAACCTGAACCATAAGACCAGATTTCACGAGTCTCTGGGAAATGTACGATGTATTTGTCATCATTACAAGGCCATGCAACGTCTTTTTCGCCTTCTGCCAGTGGTGCGCCTACTGAATGCACGCAAGGCACGAATTCACCAGTTTCGCCCAGCACGTCATATACAGCTTTACCCATGCGTGCCATTTTGCGCATGCTAACCACAACATAAGGGCTGTCAGTCAGCTCAACGCCGATGTGAGCGATATGACTACCCAAAGGACCCATGCTAAATGGCACAACGTACATGGTGCGACCTGCCATGCAGCCGTCAAATAGACCTGCAAGCTTAGCACGCATCTCATCTGGATGCTGCCAGTTATTGGTTGCGCCAGCATCGATTTCTTGCTCTGAGCAGATGAAAGTGCGGTCTTCAACACGCGCTACGTCTGATGGGTCTGAGAAGGCCAGATAAGAATTAGGGTGTTTTTCTTGGTTTAGTTTTACCATGGTGCCGTTATCAATCATTAGATTGATTAGGCGATTGTATTCTTCATCTGAACCGTCACACCATTCGATGGCAGCAGGCTTGGTAAGCTGTGCGATCTCGTTGACCCAGTTTACTAGGGCTTGATGACGAACAAATTCTGGAGCATTAACAATGGTAGTCATGTGATATCTCATGAAAAATAAAGAATTAACCAGCCAAAAGGCGGGTTTAAAAAGTTTAATCTAGCCAAAAAGAATAGACTATTTTAATAATAAAGAGCTAACAGTATCGACTGATTTTGTCTAGTATTATTGTTAAAACAATATGACAGCCCTAAATTTTCTGCGTATTAAAACATATTTTGATACAATTGATAAGTTATATTCATAAAATAAATTATGGTATTTTTAGATTTTATAATGGAATTAAAGACAGGTGGATAATGCATTTGATTGGCAAATTTTAAACTGATTTAAAAACTTGGCTTGTTTCCAATTCTTATGCCATAAAGCCTAAATTTGATTAATTTAGACTTATAAAATCATTCATTCGGATAAGGACGCAGCTTGTCAGCATTTACCCAAGATTGCACCCATTCGTCAGGCGGTATGTTGATTTGGGATAAATTTAATGCGCTTAATACAGTTTTGGTGTCTATGGTTTTGCCTGTTTTGATGTTGGTGACGGCGGTACGAAGCAGGGCGTGACAGGTGCATTTGCCTTTGACCCACATGGTCTGTTCAATATAGAACCAACGTTCATCGACAGCGCACAGTTTGGTCTTCATGATGACATCGTCAAAGGCGCGAATTCTCTTACGATACTGGATGGTGCTGCCTGCCACCACCAGCCCCCATCGGTTTTGGATGAGCTTCTTGCCAAGTCCTGTACGAATGGCAAAATCTGTACGACCTAAGTCAAACAAGGTAAAAATCCGCCCGTTATTCATCTCAAGAAAGTTGTCGATGTCATTTAGGCGTGCCTTAAAGTGATATTCACTGGTGTCGGTCAGATTTAGTGTGTCACCTTGTTTAAAGTCGATTGAGCTTTTGACGATGGTCTTGGCAAGACGTAAAAAAGGATACATAAACGATTCCACATTCAAAAAGACAAACTAAAAGGCGATGATCTCGCCTTTTTTGGATTACGCTTTATAAAAAGTTGCGTTTTTTAAATTTGGGGTGCGCTGACGGCTGTCGTTGCTGGGGCGTTTTTTGTTGCCGGTGTG
>NZ_JAAELD010000402.1 GCF_024227015.1 Moraxella sp. | reverse complement strand
TGGGGTTTGTCTTAACTATTGGCTATTTTTGAGGGGTGTCATGCCGGATACTCCCCAGTAGCCTTTGGGTAGGCGGCTGCCGCGGCTGGCACGCTTACCCATGTAGGTGGCGATGTCGGCAGGTTTTAGGGTGAGTGTGCGTTTGCCTGCATTGATAGCTAAGCTGTCAGATGCTGCGAGACTAACTAGACTAATCAGCGTTTCGCCGTCCTTATCTTTTAGGTTGATGATTTTATTGCCTTTGCCTTTGTTTAGGCTTGGCAGATCAGACAATTCAAAAACCAATAAATAACCTGCATCTGTCAAGGCAGCGACTAAAGTATCATCATCCCCAACTGTGCTAACGGGCAAAAACGCAGAATCGTTGAGGTTGATGATGGCTTTACCTGCTTTTTGATTGGTCTCAAAATTGGCATATTGACCCACGAAGCCATAACCAGACGAGCTTGCCAGAAGTACTTTGCTATCCTTATCGCCGAACAGGACTTGCTCGATTTTTGCGCCTGCGGGTGGGTTTAGCATGCTGGTAATCGGCTCTCCTTGTCCGCGAGCAGATGGTAGGTTGATAGGATCCAAGGCATAACTTCGGCCTGTGTTGTCCAGCAGGATCAGCTTGTCGTTGGATTTGCCTTGAGCGTGTGCCAGATATTCATCGCCCGATCGGTAATTCATTGCGGCGGCGTCTACGTCATGGCCTTTTGCCATGCGGATCCAGCCTGCCTTTGATAGCACTACGGTTACTGCCTCACTAGGCACCAGATCTGATGCTTTGATGGCGGCAGCTTCATCGCGCACGACCACAGGCGACATGCGTTCATCGCCATGAGCTTTCATGTCGGCGGTCAGCTCATCGATCAGTAGGGCGGTTAGGCTGTCGGGATTGGCAAGACGTTCAGCGATGGCGGCACGTTCAGCTTCTAGTGCATCTCGTTCGGCATTTAATTCGATTTCTTCAAGTTTTGCCAATTGGCGTAACTTGATGTCAAGAATGGCATCAGCCTGAATGTCCGTCAGTCCAAATCGACTCATCAGCTCAAGCTTGGGATCGTCTTCATTTCTAATGATGGCGATGACTTCATCGATATTGAGGTAGGCAACGAGCAAACCTGCCAAAATATGCAAGCGCTTATCAATTTTATCCAGACGATGCTGCAAGCGGCGAATGACCACACCACGGCGACTATCTAGCCATTCTGATAGGATTTCTTTTAGGTTTTTGACTTGTGGCTTGCCATTCATGCCAATCATGTTCATGTTCACGCGATATGACGTCTCAAGGTCGGTCATGGCGAACAGGTGATTCATGATTTTATCAAGATCTAATTTGCCTTTTTTGAATTCTAGTACGATGCGACAGGCGTTCTCATGGTCGGATTCGTCGTTGATGTCGTTAAGCCAAGGCAGCTTTTTGTCAAGCATGAGTTTGGCAATCTGCTCGATGACTTTATTGCCAGAGACTTGATAGGGCAGCGCATCGATGATGACCGTGTTTTTGTCGTTTTTATCCAGATGATAGGTGGCGCGCATCTTGTAGCTGCCGCGACCAGTCTCGTACATATTGATAAGCTCATCTTGGGGGGTGATGATCTCAGCCTTGGTGGGCAGGTCTGGCGCAGGCAAAGTCTTGCATAGCTCGCGTACGGACATGGCTGGGTTTTTGAGTAGCTTAACGCACGCTTTGACCGTCTCGGTGAGATTGTGCGGTGGGATGTCGGTCGCCATACCAACCGCGATGCCTGTGGTGCCATTTAGTAGGATGTTCGGCAGGCGCGCAGGCAGGGTGGCGGGCTCCTTTAATGAGCCATCAAAATTATCTACCCAATCCACGGTGCCTTGCTCAAGCTCGGCGAGTAGCGTATTGGCATAATTGCTCATCTTGGCTTCGGTGTATCGCATTGCGGCGAAGGATTTTGGGTCGTCAGGAGAGCCCCAGTTGCCCTGCCCGAAGATGAGCGGATAGCGATAGCTAAAAGGTTGCGCCATCAGCACCATCGCCTCATAACAGGCAAAATCGCCATGCGGGTGGTATTTACCCAATACGTCACCCACGGTACGGGCAGATTTTTTGGGTTTGGCGGAATGCTTAAGACCAAGCTCGCTCATGGCGTAGACGATGCGGCGCTGAACCGGCTTTAGACCGTCTGCGATATGAGGTAGGGCTCGATCCATGATGACGTACATGGCGTAATTAAGATACGCCGATTCGGTAAATTCGGCGATCGAGCGGGTGTCAAAAGAAGACTGTGGGTTATCTGTCATAATAAAATAGCGGTCATCAAACTTGAAATAACCGCCATTTTATCAAACTTTATCGCAATTTGCTGTAGTCAAACATGAAACTTTTAAATTAGATCAAGATGTCATCAAGCCCGCGCCATTTATCCTGACGGTGCGCGCTTTCCCAGAACAGCCATTCTAACTTGGCGGCATAAGTATAAGCTTCGCGCATTTTATCTAGTGTATCTTGATCGGCACGCTCAGCGACTTTATCCACGACGTCGATGACTTTTTGGACGGCGGTGTGAAACTCTTCACCAGCGTAGGTGTCGATCCATGCTTGGTAAGGGTTATTCGGAGCCGACTTATCATAGATGTCTTGACCGACTTTGGCATAAATCCAAAAGCACGGCAGCAGACTTGCCAATACCACAGGGTAGCTGTCAGCATAGGCGCTAGCCAAGAGATAAGATGTGTAATGATGGCACGCTAGGGTCAGCGGTGTGTCCATGAAGTCAGCTTGGCTGATGCCAAACTCCTGCATAAAGCCGTCATGCAGCGAGCGCTCCACAACGATGGCAACTTTGGCGGCTTCTGTAAATAAAATCACGTCGTCAGCATCATATGCCTTAGCCGCGCAGATTGCCAAGGCGCGCCCATAGGCCAGCAGATAATGCGCATCTTGGATGACATAATGGGTAAAGGCGTCTTTGGACAGCGTGCCTGCTGCCAGCTCTTGATTGAATGGTAGATTTAAGGTGGCTTCGTAGAGTTTTTGGTTTTCTTGCCAAAGAATCTGACTAAACTTGCTCATAATCAATCCTTAATTCACTGTTAATCAGGTAATAAAAAAGCCAAGATAACTTGGCTTTGGGGTTAATTTTGGGATTCAAATGCGGCCTCTAGTCGCTTGGCAAGCTGCACATCGCGGTGACGTACCGCGCCGCGTTCTATTTTGCCGATCCGAACATTGACGGTTGTGTAGTGGTTCTGCCATTCTGGATAATGCTCAAGCTCTTGAGCGTAGAATGATGCTTTCACTAAAAAAGCCACCACAGACGCAAAGTCATTAAATTCGTAAGTGCGCACTAGGCTGCTACCATCCTGCTGCCAAGCCGGTAGGCCGTCTAATTGCAGGGCGGTTTGTTCAAGAGTAAGACTGCTCATGGTTGTCCTTTTGATATCAAAATATTGGCTAGTTTAGCATATTTATTATTAAATGCTAGCGATTTTTATGTGATAATTTTTCATGTCATTGTGTGCAATGTACTGTCTTTTAAATAGCCATTTTGGTTGGGTTGGCGTTTAATCATTAGCAGATGCGAACACATGGGTTTAGCCTAGCTGATGCTTGAGATGGCAAAACAACATCGCCGTCATCAGTGCATCATTCATTGAGTCGTGCGCTGGTAAGATGGGGATGCCATAAGCACCCAAAAGCTCGCTTAGATGGCGCTTGTCGATGGGGATGTCGCTATTTTTATTGGTTTTTTGGCGAAGCTTGACATCAAGTGTAGAGACATCGATGAGCGCGTTAGGTAGCTTGGTACCGATTTTTGGTTTGATGAGTGTATTTAAGAACGCAATGTCCATGTTCACATAGAACCCAACCACAGGGCGCGAACCGATGAATGGCAGTAGCCGATCTAACATGTCGCTATAGCTTGTGCCATTTTCAAGATCCATGGGTCGCAGCCCGTGAATGACGATGCTGTCTGTATCGGGCATGATGGGTGGACGACAGACGATAGACAGGGGGTTTGCGGTGTCGATGATGTAGCCTGTAGCGTCTTTTGCTATCTTTACTGCACCTATGCTTAGAATGTGGTCGGTCTTGGGATCTAGCCCTGTTAATTCCAGATCAAGGCACACCCATTCATCAAGAGGCGCTGGCTCGAACAAGTAGCTGTACTTGGTGTCGGTGAGCTTGGTCTGTTGGTTCTTATTAAAAAGATCTTTTATGAAATCAAACATCATCACCCCACAAACACATCAAGGCGATAATGACGCGTGATGAATCCTTTGAAATACTTCACCACCGCAAGGCTTTCTTTGAGTAGGTCGCGCTCGAGTGCTGATAGCGTATTTGGATTGACTTTGCGCGCGGATTTGTCGTCTGTGATGAGCGCGACTTCTAGGCGTTTTAATAAGAAGAAATCCAGCGCTTCGGTGATGTTCTGCGCACTCTTATCATCGATGACTTTAAGGTCAGCGAGCTGCTTTAGGCGCAGGCGTGTGCTGGTTTCACTGATGCCGTATTCTAGAGCAAGCGTGCGTACCCCATGCGTGATGGGGAAGATGCCGGCTTTTTTGAGGTCGACGTCGCTATCAAGTCCGCCTGTGAATTTTTGCCAAAAGCCTTCTGTGGTGGCGACCTGAATTGTCGGCGCAGCGAAGCGGTTGATGAAATTGGCGGATTTCACGGCTGGGGAGGTGATGGCTTTTTGCCAATGTGATTTTAAGTCTTGTAATAATGAGGCATCGCCGCAGACAGGATGAGCATCGACGAGTGTTGCCACATTGACCATGGCTTCACCACCTGTGGCGATCAGCCAGCTGTTAATTTGTGCCTGAAATTCACTCAAAGAGCGCCGCCACTGAGCATTATTGATCATGATTTGCCCATCGCAATAAGGGTAGCCAAGTTCATACAGTGCATCATTGAAGGCTTGGGCGTAGCTGGGTAGATTGTCATCATAAAAGCCATCTCGGATGATCAGCGCGTTATCCTGGTCGGTGCGCATGACTTGCTCGCCGCGCCCTTCAGAACCCATGACGATCAGACAGGTGTTACTAACGACATCAGCTGGTGCGATGAGCTGCCAGACTTTGGCAAAGACGTGCGCGTTTAGGCTCTGAACGATGCGCCCGATGAGATGGATTTTCATGCCGTTTTGGGATTGGTGACGGATGAATTTACCGATCATGTCCACACCCACTGCTACATCATCTAAATTCTGCGCTTGGTCGATGCGCTGTGTGATGAGCTGGGATTGGTTGCTAAGATAGTTAAGTAGTTCGGTCTGTCCGATCACGCCCACGATGTCGCCTGCGCTATTCACAATTGGCAGGCGATGCACGCGCTTATCGAGCATCGTGATCAGCGCCTCGCTAAGGTCATGGCTCTCGTGGATGTTATGCAACTGAAACTGGCTGTATGCGCGAACCGGCACCGTGTGAAAATCAGTCCTGTCAGTGATGGCGCGGCAGACGTCCGTCTGTGTGAACATGCCCACGCCTTTGGCAGAGCGCACCAGCACATGCTTGGCATCCAGCTCAGTCATGCGCGCTGTCGCCTCATAGAGCGTGGCGTCATCATCGACGAAGTTCGGCGAGCGGATGTGATTGCCGATGCTTTTTACCGCGTGATAGAGCATCTGTTGGTTTTGATGATGGGCTTGGCGCATGTCTTGGTGGGATTTGCGCGCAGATAAGTCAGCAAATAGCTGAGTCCTAAGCTCATCATTGCCATCGCTGATGGAGATGAGAGTCTTCCCATCGATGCGGTATAGTAGGCTTTGTTCTTGAGTTTTGACATCAAAAGATGTGCCGTCCTTATCTTTGAGATTGAACCAATCCCCTGCCTTTAAGCCGGCCATGAGCTCGCCATTTTGGTGTTGGGTGAGCTTGCCTTTAATGACAATAAAAAAATCATCACGCCAATCATCCGGCAAATCGGTATTCTCAGGCAGATAGGTGATTTTGCTGGCTTGCGACAGCGTCTTTCTCTCGGCGTCCTTGAGTACATCAAAGGGCGGCGTGAATAGATGATTAAGCGCGTGATTCATGATACATCCTTGTATTCTGGATTGATTAAGCGAGCAGATGCTGATACTCAGGCCGTCTGTTGATGTAGCTGGCGACGAATGAGCAGCTTGGCACGACCTTTTTGTTATGCTCATTGGCGTAATCGAGCGCATGCTTAACCAGTGCCGTCCCTAGCCCGCGACCGCCCAGCTCTTTGGGGACGATGGTGTGGTTGTAGTTTAGTGTGGTGTCATCCATAACTTCATAGCTTAAAAAGCCCGTGTGTCCGTCAATGGTGGTCTCAAAGCGCTGAGTGGTAGGGTTGTGGGTGATGTCGGTCATGAGATTGTCCTTGTTAGTGTTGTTTTGCTTTATCATAAAGAAAATCAAGACAGTTGTAAATGGATTTTTTTGGGTTGGGCTTTGTTATACTTTGAATTTATTTAATTGCCAATAAATAAGCCATGACCGCCTTTACCCTTATCATCTTAACCTTTATCGTCGCCAGTATCTTTCATGGACTCACAGGCATTGGTGTAACGCTCATCGCCACCACCGCTTTGGCAAGTAGCTATCCGATGTCGCACGTTTTGGTGCTGACAGTCATCCCTTGTTTGATTATCAATTTGGTGGTGTTTTTGGACGGTGGGCGGATTGTTTATTATCTCAAAAAGTATTGGCTCCTTGTGCTGACAAGCTTTATCGGTAGCTATATCGGCACCAAACTTGTCTTTATCATTGCGTCTCACCATCTCTTGATTGCGTTGGGGCTACTCATTGTCGGTTATGTCGTTATGCAGTTTGTGGCGATGAGCGTGGGCAAAAATTTTAAACTGCCCAACACCACCTCAAGCCTTGTGATAAGCGGTACGATTGCAGGGGTGTTGGGCGGAGCCACCAACGCCATGTCGCCCCTGCTGGTGATGTATCTGCTCTCCGCCACCGAGCACACCGATGACCCAAAAACCGAGCTCATCAACGCAAGCAACCTATGCTATGTCGTTGGCAAAATCGCTCAGCTTATCGTCTTGTGGCAGGCTCTGACCGCCTTGCCCAAAACTGACTGGCTTATGATTGGCGTGGCAAGTGTGGTGTCGGTGGTGTTTTTGTATTTGGGATTTTATTTTAGGGATAAAATCTCGCAAGCCATGTTTAAAAAAATCGTGCTTGTCATTTTGCTGATATTGGGCGTGCGGGCGTTGATAAAGGGGTTTGGGGTTTAGCAATGATAAATAAAAATATGACAAAGTATCCGACCAAACAAGTTATCATTAGCTATCTGGTATTAGGCGGAGTGGTTGGAAGTTTTTTGATATTGCCATTTGTCATGACTTTAATTGGTGGGGTGTCATCAGTCATTTTAGCCAAATTTATTTTACCAAAATCTTAACGCAACAAACTTGCCCCACCGCCCAAAGCATGCGATAATATCTAGTTAAATTAGCGAAAGTTTGGCAAGTTCTACATCAGACCAATTTTTAAAAATTATCTTTTAATTCAAGGATTTATATGGCTCAATATATTTACACCATGAACAAGGTGTCCAAAATTGTTCCGCCTAAGCGCGAAATTTTAAAAGACATCTCATTGTCTTTTTTCCCAGGGGCGAAAATTGGCGTGCTGGGGCTAAACGGTGCAGGTAAATCCACCCTGCTTCGTATCATGGCAGGCGTGGATACCGAATTTAGCGGGGAGGCTCGTCCGCAAGCGGGCATTAAAGTGGGCTATCTACCCCAAGAACCCCAACTTGACCCCACCAAAGACGTGCGTGGCAACGTAGAAGACGGCGTGCGTGAAGCCCTTGATGCCCTAGAACGCCTTAACCAAATCTATGCCGAATATGCCGAGCCTGATGCCGATTTTGATAAATTGGCTGCCGAGCAAGGCAAAATGGAAGACATCATTCAGGCGTGGGACGCTCACAACCTAAACACCCAACTTGAAAAGGCGGCGGACGCACTTCGCTTGCCACCGTGGGATGCTGACGTGTCTAAGCTGTCAGGGGGCGAAAAACGCCGTGTTGCCCTGTGCCGTCTTTTGCTGTCCAACCCTGATATGCTCCTGCTTGACGAGCCGACCAACCACTTGGATGCAGAATCCGTGGCGTGGCTAGAACGTTTCTTAAAAGACTACTCTGGCACGATTGTGGCGATTACCCACGACCGTTATTTCCTTGACAATGTCGCCGAGTGGATTTTGGAGCTTGACCGTGGCTATGGCTACCCCTACCAAGGCAACTACACCGAGTGGCTTGAACAAAAGAACAAACGCCTAGAACAAGAGCAAAAGCAAGAAGAAGCCTTTGCTAAGGCTCTAAAACAAGAACTAGAATGGGTTCGTAAAAACCAAAAAGGTCAGCAAGCCAAATCCAAATCTCGTCTGGAACGCTTTGAAGAGATGAACTCTCGTGAGTTCCAACAACGAAACGAAACGGCGGAAATCTACATTCCACCAGGACCGAGACTTGGCAACAAAGTCATTGAAGTTAAAGGCATTTCTAAATCCTTTGACGGAAGACTTTTGTATGAAAACCTATCCTTTACCGTGCCACCAATGGCGATTGTTGGGATTGTCGGGCCAAACGGTGCAGGTAAAACGACCTTGTTTAATATGATTACCGGCAAAGACAAGCCTGATACTGGCACGGTAGAAGTGGGCGAGAGCGTGAAAGTCGCCTATGTGGGGCAGGTCAGAGATGAGCTTGATGACAACAAAACCGTGTGGGAAGAAGTCTCGGACGGGCTTGATATGATTACCGTGGGTGAGTATACCACGCCAAGCCGTGCCTATATCGGACGCTTTAACTTTAAGGGTCAAGACCAGCAAAAACGTGTGGGTAGCTTGTCAGGCGGTGAGCGTAACCGCTTGCAACTTGCCAAAACCCTAAAACAAGGGGCGAACGTTATCCTGCTTGACGAACCGTCCAACGACCTTGACGTGGAGACCTTGCGTGCCTTAGAAGATGCGGTGCAGGTGTTCCCTGGTACGGTCATGGTGGTGTCGCACGACCGCTGGTTCTTGGACCGTATTTGTACGCACATTTTGTCGTTTGAAAACGAAACGCCAGAGTTCTTTGACGGTAACTACACCGAATACGAAAAATGGCGTAAAGATCGACTTGGGGCAGATGCCACGCCTAAGCGTATGAAGTATAAGAAGATTGGGGGTTGATTTAAAAGCCCAGGCAATTTCAATTGCTTGGGCTTTATTTATGAATAATTGAGGAATTTATCATGTATATTTTTAATAAATCAAAACCTACTAGTGCTAATGAAATTCAGAAAAAGCTAGAGGAAATTGAAGCTGAGCAAAAATCTCACAATGAGCATATTGATAATATCATTGCTCGCCTTGATACAATTCTAAAAAAATCCAAAGAAATTAATCAAAGACTGGCGAAAAATAAAAAATAGTATTGGTAGTGGAGTAGTTATCTTGAATAAGAATGAGCAAGAACGGCAGGACTCAAAAAATATTCATCAAGTACTAGATGAAATAGAAGTCAATCTATCTCAAATCAATCCAGCCTTAGATGATTTGGCAGAGCGTATCCGTAAGCCTAAGAATGAACTTGAAGAAATTGCCGATGGGTTGGCTGGTAGTCAAAATTCTAAAGATTCTTTAGTGGGCAATCCATCCAAGTGGTTGGGATTGTTTGTAAAAAACACTAGCTTG
>NZ_JAAELD010000401.1 GCF_024227015.1 Moraxella sp. | reverse complement strand
TTTGATACCCATTTCATGAAACAATCCACCGCATTAGACATACTAAAAACAGGGCAAAACGTCTTTTTGACAGGTCAAGCAGGGGCGGGCAAGACCTATATTCTTAATCAATACATTGACTATCTGCGCGCGCGTGGCATTCATGTCGCCATCACGGCAAGCACGGGGATAGCAGCCACGCACATGAATGGCATGACCATCCACGCGTGGTCTGGCATGGGCATCAAAGACAGCTTTGAGGCGGGGGATTTTAAACGTCTAAAATCCCGTCAGGTGGTCTATGAACGCATTAAGGACGCCAAGGTGCTCATCGTGGATGAGATCTCCATGCTGCACACCAAGCAGGTGGATCTGCTTAATGACATCTTAAAGTCGCTGCGTGAGGACAATCAGGCATTTGGCGGTGTTCAGGTGATTTTCTCGGGGGATTTTTTCCAGTTACCCCCTGTTGGTAAAAAAGGCGAAACCAATAAAGAGAAATTTGCCTTCATGGCTAAGGCTTGGCTTGAGGCGAATTTTCAAGTGTGCTATCTCACCGAGCAGCATCGTCAGAATTCTCAGGATGAAGCCGAGCGATTTGGACTGTCGTTAAATGATATCTTAAATCAAATCCGCCGCCAAGAAGTCACCGACGCCGCCATCAGTACGCTGCGAGCGACCGAGCGCAACGACATCGCCATGAGTCGCACGCGACTATACACGCATAATGCCAATGTTGATGAGATTAATGAATCTGAGATCGCCAAGATAGAGGGTGATGCCCAAGAATTTCATGCCATGACGACAGGCGATAAGATCTTGGTGGATTCTCTCAAAAAAAGTGTTCGTGCGCCCGATGTGCTAAGCCTAAAAGTAGGCGCGAAGGTCATGTTTGTGAAGAATAACCCAAACCTTGCCGTCTCGAATGGCACCATGGGTGAGGTGATAGACTTTACGTCATTGATTGATGATGAGAGTCCTTTAGGATCAGGCGCTGTTGGCACTTATCCTGTGGTGCGCCTAAATAACGGACGTCAGGTCATCGCTGAGCCAGAAGATTGGATGATGGAGAATAATGAAGGGGAAGTGCTTGCAAGCTACACCCAAGTACCGCTTTGCTTGGCTTGGGCGATTACGGTGCATAAGTCCCAAGGCATGACCTTGGATGCTGCCGAGATCGATCTGTCGCGCACCTTTGAGATGGGGCAGGGTTATGTGGCGCTGTCACGCCTGCGCTCATTGGACGGACTAAAGCTCTTAGGCTTCAACAAAAAAAGCCTACTACTGGATGAATGGGTGTTCCGAGTGGATAAGCGATTACAAGAAATCGCCGCCGAGCAAGAGGCAAAATTTGCCAGTCTAGATGATGAGACGCTCATGAAGATTCATAACACCTTTATCGAGATTTGTGATGGCATCACCCGCAAGGACATCATCATGGCTAATGAAAAACGCATCGCCGCCCACAAATTAGCCATCGCCAGACGTGAACACATCAAAGAAAATGACATTCCTGCTGTCCATCTGGGCAAGCCAAAAAAACAAGCAGGCGAGACACTCCAGGAGACGAGAAAATTACTCGAGGCAGGACTGGATGTGGGCGAGATCTCAGCTGAGCGCAGTCTCGCCGTCTCAACCGTCATCAATCACATTGCTCAGCTGCATGAGATGGATGGCGAATTAGACTGCGATCACATACGGCCAGATGATGAGAAGTTGCAGGCGGTGGCTTTGGCCTATGAGAAGCTAGAAGCGCAGGGCGAATTTGTGGATGGGGTGAAGCTTCGCCCTATGGTGGAGATGTTGGGTTATGATTATAATGTCGTGCGTCTTGCGTTGATATTCATCGATAAGCAAGCCAAAGATAAGGGCGATGACGTGAGCGAGAATAAGAATGACTAATTCTAATAAAATTCGCTTAGCGATCAATGGCTTTGGACGGATTGGGCGTAATGTCCTACGCGCCTTCTTAAAAAACACCGATAAATTTACCAATATCGACATCATCGCCATCAACGATGTGGCAGAGCCAGAAGCATTGCTTCATTTATTAAAATTTGACAGTGCGCATGGCAGGCTGTCATCATTACAAGTTCAGGCGTACCTGTCTTATGAGGATGCGGATGTTTGGCTGGTATTATCCAGAGGGAGCGATGAGTGGCGCATTTTGTTATTAAACAAAAGCAGCCCAAAGGATTTGCCTTGGCAAGGTTTATCTGTTGATGTGGTGCTAGAATGCACAGGCAGATTCCGCTCATATCAGGATGCTTCAAGCCATCGCACAGCGGGCGCAAGCCAGGTGATTGTCGGTGCTGCACCTTTTGATGAGGTTGATGCTAGCATTGTATTGGGTGTGAATGATCATCTGCTAAATCGCAACCTACCCATCATCTCGGGCGTCTCTTGTACCACTCAGGCGTTGGTGCCGCTCCTGTCAGTGTTGGATGAGCAGTTCGGTATCCAGAGTGTGATGATGACGGAGATTCATGCGGTCACCGCAGATCAGAATGTACTTGATCAAGCGCACCGCGATCTAAGGCGTGCACGAGCATCAGGGCATAACATCATCCCAACCACATCAAGCAGCATCAACGCAACCGAACGCGTGCTACCATTCCTAAAAGACAAAATTAACGGTTACTCCATCCGCGTGCCAACCATCAATGTGGCGGCGATTGATGTCAATTGTACATTTAAAGTGTCCATCGATGCTGATGCGGTGGCGCAATTTCTAAGATCAGTAAGTAATGACAAGCTAAAAGGAATCATGGGCTATACCGATGAGCCTTTGGTGTCGAGTGATTTTATTGGTGATGCGCACTCATTGGTGGTCGATGCAGAACAAATCATGCAGTCAGGTGAGCAGATTAAGATATTCGCGTGGTATGATAACGAATGGGGATATGCAAATCGCTTGCTTGAGATGTGTGTTATATTGGCTGATGCTTGATTGAGAAATTTGACGTTATTGGATTGGAATCAAATAAAAAACAGGCTTATTATTTAAGCCTGTTTTTATTATCGCTACTTAGAACTTGGCAAGTAGCTCATCTAAGCTTAGCATGACTTTCTCGCCATTGTCACGTTTGACGTATTCGTATTTGCCTTCGGCTAGATTACGCTCAGAGACTACGATACGGTGTGGAATTCCAATTAGCTCAAGATCAGCGAACTTCACGCCAGGACGTTCATCGCGATCATCTAATAGAACGTTCACGCCTTGATTTTTTAGGGTGTTGTATAGTTCGTCAGCTTTGGCTTCAGCTGAGCCGTCTTTTGAGCGCATTGGCACGATGGCAACGCTAAATGGTGCGATGTTGTCATCAGGATTTGGCGTGTCTGCCCAGATGATGCCATTGTCATCATGGTTCTGCTCGATGGCGGCAGCAATGATGCGGCTTACGCCAATACCATAGCAGCCCATCATCAGCGTGACTGGTTTGCCTTCTTTGCCGAGGACTTTGCAGCCTAGGGCTTCTGAATATTTATCGCCCAATTGGAAGATGTGACCAACCTCGATACCGCGCTTGATAGAGATGACGCCTTTGCCATCTGGGCTTGGGTCGCCATCGACGACGTTTCGGATATCCACGACAGCAGTAATGGCAGCGTCACGCTCCCAGTTCATGCCTGCGGTGTGCTTGTCGACCGCATTGGCGCCAGAGACGAAGTCTGATAAGGCAGCAGCGCTTCGATCAACGAATACAGGGATGTTAAATTCTGCCAAATCCGCACTAATGTAGCCTTTGATAAGACCGGCAGCCTTGATTTCTTCTTCGCTTGCCATCTCGAACGGTGTGGCGACTTGAGCGATTTTTTCAGCTTTGATCTCATTAAGTGTGTGATCGCCGCGTAGGATGAGTGCCACCAATTTTGGCATGTCTGGCGTATCTTCTGAATATGAACCCTTGACGATGAGCGTCTTGACTGTCTTAGCAAGTGGAATGCCCAGATGTTCGGCCACCTCTTCGCATGTTGGCATGTTTGGCGTAGCGACATCGCGGCGCTCTTCGGTGGGTGCAGCACGCTCATCTGTGCAGATCGCTTCAGCCAGCTCAACGTTGGCAGCGAAGTCCGATTCGCTCGAGAATGCGATGTCATCTTCACCGCTGTCAGCCAGAACGTGAAA
This sequence comes from Moraxella sp., assembly GCF_024227015.1. Lineage (GTDB taxonomy): Bacteria > Pseudomonadota > Gammaproteobacteria > Pseudomonadales > Moraxellaceae > Moraxella. Next base: position 8,583 of record NZ_JAAELD010000401.1, on the reverse strand, counting down.
CTCATGACTGGCAAAACCACCAATCGAGCCAGTGTCAGCCTGTACCGCGCGGAAATTAAGACCAAGGCGGCTAAAGATGCGACTGTAAGCGTCGTACATGTCTTGGTAAGTGTCTGCAAGGCTGTCTTTGTCGATGTGGAATGAGTAAGCGTCTTTCATGGTAAATTCACGCGCACGCATCACGCCAAAGCGAGGGCGGATTTCATCGCGGAATTTGGTTTGGATTTGATAATAGGTCACAGGCAGCTGCTTGTAGCTTTTTAGTTCGTTACGCGCGATGTCGGTGATGACTTCTTCATGCGTTGGACCTAGAACGAAATCACGACCGTGACGGTCCTTAAAGCGCAGCAGCTCTGCACCATAATCTTCCCAGCGTCCAGACTCTTGCCATAGCTCACCAGGTTGTGTTACAGGCATCAAAAGCTCTTGAGAATTGATGCGCTCCATCTCTTCGCGGACGATTTTCTCGACGCGTTTAAGGACGCGCAGACCTGCCGGCATCCAGACATACAGACCTGAGGCAAGTTTACGAATCAGACCCGCTCGCACCATGAGCTGGCTTGAGATGATGTCAGCATCGCTTGGCGTTTCTTTTAAGGTGGCAAAGGTAAATTGGCTGGCTTTCATGATGACCCTTAACGATACAATTTTGATAAAATAGGTTATCTTACGGCAAATTTAACCCGTTATGCAACTTAAATTTTAAAAATTTTGAAAAAATTACACATCATCCTTATATTTATGTTAAATTTCTCACTAAATTCATTGGTTGGATGGCATTATGGCGAACACTTCAAAGTTAACTTTCTTCCATGCGGCGCTTGTGGTGGTTTTGTTGATTGCGACGGTATTATTTGTCAAGGCATTATATGATCGCAAGAGCGAAGCCGATGTTCATGCCGTGACCCGTGATGGCATCATTACAGACATCCAGAAGCTGTCACGGTTACAATCGGTGGCGTTCTCTGTCGATACGGTCATCACCGCCAGCAGAGAAGGCAGTTGGCAGAAGCTGTGGCAAGATGAGCAAAAGGGTCTGTTTGTGGCGCATGGGCGCGTATTGGCTGGTGTGGACCTGTCAAAAATCTCTGCCGAGATGGTGCAAGTGGCTCAGCGCACCGATTCGCAGGGCGATCCTGTGACACATGTTACGGTCAGTGTGCCACCGTCAGAAGTCTTCGCTGTGTATCTAGATGATATTGAAGTGTATGACTGGCAGACAGGGCTTTTTGGTGTGGTGGACAATGATCCAAAAATTCTCAGCGAAGCCCAGCTGTCAGCAAAAAACGAAGTGCTAAAAAAAGCCTGTAAAGGCGATGTCATGACCATGGCGGCGAATAATGCCGCTGAGCAAATCAAGGGTCTGTTTGTGCTGACGGGTGCGACCGTTGATGTGGTCAGTCAGGGCGCAGGCGCGTGTCAAGCACCATCGAAGAGCTAGAGATAACTAAGGATAATAATGAAAGTAAAATTCTGTGGATTTACCAGAAGTGAGGATCTAAAGGCGGCGGTAGCGCTTGGCGTGGATGCGGTGGGCTTGGTGTTCTATCCGCCAAGTCCTAGATATGTGGATATGGTTGCTGCACGCAGTTTGGTGGCAGATTTACCGCCTTTTATGAATGTTGTGGCGCTCGTTGTTAACATGGCAGAAGATGAGTTCATGCGCCTTAGTGACACCGTGCCTTTCGATGTGGTGCAATTTCACGGTGATGAGACCGCGGCAGACTGCCAAAGACTTGCCAATCTTACCGAAAAACGTTGGTACAAGGCAATCCGAGTACAAGAATCCGACACGGCTGAGAGCCTACTTACACAAATCCACGAATTAAAAGCGCATGGTGCCAGCGGTGTTCTGCTGGATGCTTATCATCCTGATAAATTTGGCGGCACGGGACAGGCCTTTGACTGGACAAAGATCCCAACCAATTCACCGCTACCCATCATCTTGGCAGGTGGGCTAACCCCTGATAATGTCGCAAGCATAACGCATGATGAGCTTGCCAATCGTCTGTACGGGCTGGATGTGAGCGGTGGCATCGAGAAAGCAAAAGGGGTAAAATGTGCTGAGAAAATGAGCAAATTTATCGACCATGCCAGAATTAACCCATCATAATAAGGAAAACCCATGAATATTCTAATCACAGGTGTTACGGCAGGCTTTGGCAGACAAATTGCCATTGATTGCATTAAAAACGGCCTTACTGTCATTGGCACAGGTCGCCGCCAGCATAAACTTGATGAGCTAAAAAACGAGCTTGGCGATAATTTTATTCCGCTATGCTTTGATGTTAGTGACATATCCGCGACAAAAGCCGCTTTACAAAGCCTGCCAGCCGAACTACGACAAAACATCGATGTGCTGATTAATAATGCAGGGCTGGCGTTGGGGCTAGATTCTGCTGATAAGGCGAGCATGAGCGATTGGCAGACGATGATTAACACCAATACACTTGGACTGGTTAATATCACGCATGAGATATTACCGAATATGGTAGCAAAGAATGACGGACTGATTATTAACATCTCATCGATTGCGGGTAATTATCCGTATTTTGGTGGCAATGTCTATGGCGCGACGAAGGCCTTTGTGACGCAGTTTAGCCTTAATCTTCGTGCTGATTTGATTGGTAAGAATGTGCGAGTAACCAACATTGAGCCTGGGTTGTGCGGCGATACAGAGTTTAGTAATGTGCGCTTTCACGGTGATGATGAGCGCGCGAGCAAGGTCTATGAGAATGTGGAATTTATCCGCCCACAAGACATCAGTAATATGGTATTATGGCTGATCAATCAGCCCAAACATATCAACATAAACCGCTTGGAAGTCATGCCAACGGCGCAGACTTTCGCGGGTCTTACGGTCCATAAAGGCTAAATAATTCATTAAAAGAGAAGAAGATGAGTAATACCGATTTTACCCAATACCCCAACGCCACAGGTCATTTTGGCATTCATGGCGGACGTTTTGTGTCCGAAACCTTGATGAGTGCATTAGAAGAGCTAGAACGCATTTATTTATCGGTCAAAAACAACCCTGAATTTTGGGCAGAATTTCATGATGATTTGGTCAATTATGTTGGTCGCCCCACGCCCCTATATTTTGCCAAACGTCTAACAGACGAGACAGGCGGTGCCAAAATCTATCTAAAACGAGAAGACCTAAACCACACAGGGGCTCACAAAGTCAATAACACCATCGGTCAAGCCCTACTTGCCAAAATGGTCGGCAAAAAGCGTATCATCGCCGAGACAGGGGCAGGTCAGCATGGCGTGGCAACGGCAACAATCGCCGCTCGTCTAGGCTTGGAATGCGTGGTCTATATGGGGGCGGACGATGTGGAACGCCAAAAAATGAACGTGTATAGAATGCGACTGCTTGGGGCGAAAGTCGTGGCGGTAACGTCAGGTTCACGCACCCTAAAAGATGCGATGAACGAAGCCATGCGAGACTGGGTAACGAACGTGGACAGCACCTATTATGTCATCGGCACGGTGGCAGGCCCGCACCCTTATCCTGTGCTGGTGCGTGATTTTCAGGCGATTATCGGGCGTGAAGCCAAAATGCAACACCTTGAAAAAGAAGGCAAAAATCCTGACGCATTGGTCGCTTGCGTGGGTGGTGGGTCTAATGCCATGGGGCTGTTTTATGAGTTTTTAAATGACGATGACGTGGCGATTTATGGCGTAGAAGCAGGCGGACACGGCATTGACACAGGCGAGCATTCTGCCCCCCTAAATGCAGGGCGTGTGGGCGTGTTGCACGGCAATCGCACCTACCTTATGGCGGACGATGACGGTCAAATTTTGCACACGCACAGCATATCGGCAGGGCTTGACTACCCCGGTGTGGGCCCTGAGCATAGTTTTTTAAAGGACGCTGGGCGTGTCAATTACCCTGTCATCAATGACGATGAAGCCCTAGAAGCTTTTCGCATCCTAACCAAAACCGAAGGCATTATCCCTGCCCTAGAAAGCTCGCATGCGGTCGCCTATGGGCTAAAACTTGCAAAAACGCTCGGCAAGGACAAATCTATCATCATCAACTTATCAGGGCGTGGCGATAAGGATTTGCATACGGTGATGAGTATTGACGGGATTGAGATTTAAATATCCATGACCCCGACAAGAGCAAAAAATGCCATTGGGTGAAGGTTGTTGTAAATCATTTTGGCTGTCCCACAACCAGTGATAAACGGCAGATTTGGCAATTTTTCATCATCGCTGTGCGTATTGTGATTGCTAGATTATTAAACGAAGTGGGCATTTAGAGCATTTAATCCCAATCAGCAATGGCGATAACAAGCATGAGCAGGATTGGGTGTTATTTTTAACATCAAAACGTCAAAATTTGCCAAAATCTGTTTTTAAAAACGTTATGAAAAAAAATCAAATCTTGGCACAATCAAAAAGATTGTCAAATCATGGATTTACATATACAACAAGAAATGAATAACATCATCAATCAAGCAAAACAAGATTTTGATAATGCTGCGGCAAAAATGCGTGAATTAAAGAAAAGTATGAAATAGGTTAAAATCAATATGCTATTTTAACTTTCGCAAATTAATCATGTAAATTTAATTGTAATATGATAATCAACATTATCGTTTATTAAATTTACCATTAGAAATTTTTAAATAGGAATAAATGATGACCCGAATTCAAGAAACCTTTGCCACCCTAAAACAGCAAAACAAAAAAGCCCTAATACCCTACATCATGGCAGGCGACCCGGCCCCAAGCGTTACAGTGGAGTTAATGCACCGCCTTGTCGCTCACGGGGCGGACGTGATTGAGATTGGCTTGCCGTTTTCTGATCCCATGGCGGACGGTCAAACCATTGCCCTAGCTGGCGAGCGAGCATTGGCAGGTGGCACCAGTACACGCCAAGCGATTGACATGGTGGGCGAGTTTCGCAAAACCAACACCACAACGCCTGTGTTACTGATGGGCTACCTAAACCCCATTGAGATTATCGGCTATGGCGAATTTTTGAAATTGTGCCAAGCCAATGGCGTGGATGGTTTACTCATGGTGGACTTACCGCCCAACGAAGTGGCAAACAACGAAACAGGCGATTTTGCCAAAGCCTTAGCCGAGCATGACATCAACCAAATCTTTTTGCTTGCCCCAACGACCGAGCCGACACGCCGAAAAGCGGTACTAGAACACGGCTCTGGTTTTATCTACTATGTGTCGGTCAAGGGTGTAACAGGCTCAAATGCCCTAGATACGGACGATGTAGGCAAGCAAGTCGGGGCAATAAAGGTGGACACCGACCTGCCTGTGTGCGTAGGTTTTGGCATACGAGACGGCGAGAGTGCCAAAGCGGTGGCAAAATTTGCAGACGGTGTGATTGTCGGCAGTGAATTGGTCAAGAATTTTGCTGGTGTGGCGGCGGATGATCAGGCAGCGATCGATCAAGCGCGTGCCAATTTGCTTGCCAAGATGGATGAGCTGCGTGCGGCGATTGATAGCATTTGATTATTTGAATGCTTAGGTCGCTTAATAAGCCGCTTTCATAAAATTCATTTGCCAAATAAATAATACAAGTGTAAACTATATCAAATTTTACAGTTACACCAGATAGGATTTTTTATGTCAAATCAAGCCGAAACCATCGCAGAGCCAACCGTGTGGCTGAACCGCTCTGTACCCGGCATCAAGCAGGATCGAGTCATCACACCATCTGCGGTAGACACTGAGCCATCAACTGAGTGCCCAAACTGCCATTCTTTGACGACCAATACTTCGCTGATTTTTAATCAGTATGTCTGCCCTGATTGTGATCATCACTTAACGATGTCTGCCAGAAAGCGCCTTAACTGGTTCTTTGACAGTGTGGATGCTGAGCTGGGTCAAGATTTTCAGGCGGGCAACCCATTGAATTTCGTGGACTCTAAGCCTTATCCTAAGCGCATGGAAGAGGCGCAAGCATCGACGGGTGAATCTGAAGCATTAATCGTCATGCAGGGCAAAACCAAAAACCTAGAACTGATCGCTTGTGCTTTTGATTTTAAATTCATGGGCGGATCGATGGGTTCTGTGGTTGGGGATAGATTTGTTTTGGCTGCCGAAAAAGCCTTGGCGGAACGCAAGCCTTTGGTGTGTTTTGCTGCATCTGGTGGTGCCAGAATGCAAGAAGGCCTGCTGTCGCTTATGCAGATGGCGCGTACCTCTGCAGCGATTGAGCGCCTGCGTCTGGCTGGCGTGCCTTATGTCGTCGTGCTTACCAATCCTGTCTATGGTGGTGTGACAGCCAGCCTTGCCATGCTGGGCGATGTTCATATCGCTGAACCTAAGGCGATGATCGGCTTTGCCGGTAAGCGCGTGATCGAGCAGACGGTGCGTGAGGTGCTTGATGAGCCGTTCCAGCGCGCAGAATTCTTATTGGAAAAAGGCACGGTGGATATGGTCGTACATCGTCATCAACTGGTTGAGACCGTACATCGTGTACTGTGCAAGCTAAGCAAGCTGCCTAACGCATAGTGATACAAAAAGCACCAAGATGAATTGGTGCTTTTATTTGGAGATTATATGAAGAAATTAATGATCGCAGCGCTTCTATCCTGGAGTGTGACCAATATTGCGTTTGCAGAGGTGCCAAGCCGCGCTTCGATAGAGCATTTGGCGAAGCTTGCTCACGTTGAGGATACTCTTGAGCAGACTTTTCGTGATTCTTTTGTGTTATCGGCGAGTGAGATGATGGTTGTGCTCATCCAAAAACAAAATCCACAGGCGACGCCAGCACAGCTTGAGGAGGTTCGGCAGCTGGTTCGTGCTAGTATGTCAGAGGTTGCTAAGCAGCTACTATGGGATCATCCTGAGTTTAAAAAGCAGGCTTTGAATGCCTATGTGAACACCTATGCCCAAAACCACACTCAGGCAGAGATCGACGCCTTAATTGGATTTTATGAAACGCCAGAAGGCAGTGCCATCGCCAAAAAACAAGCTCAGGTTCAACAGCAATTCGCCCGTGCGTTGTTGCCATATTCTAATGCCATGGGTCAGGATTTTATCAAAAGTGACGAGAATAAAGCGCTATTTATTGAACTGGGTGAGAAAATCGGCAAAATTTTGCGCCAATAAGCCAAATCGGTTGTGATATAATGCCAAAAAACGCTTGCCATGCAGGCGTTTTGTTTATTGTGTGGACGAAAATAACATGACTTTGACCAATCAAGACAGCCTATCATCATGGCTAGAATACATCGCAGGGATTCACGTTTCCGCCATTGACATGGGGCTTGAGCGTGTACTGCCCGTTGCCAAACGCTTGGGTGTACTAAAAGAAGACCTAACAAAAAAACCTTATGTATTCACGGTAGCTGGTACAAATGGCAAAGGCTCAACCACCGCGACCATCAGCGCGATTTGTCAGGCGGCGGGGCTTAAAGTTGCCTTATATCAGTCTCCGCATTTGGTGTCTTTTACCGAGCGTATCGTGATTGATGGTCAGAATATAGATGAACCGTTATTGGTGAATGCATTGGCGCAGGTTGAGCAGGCGCGCATCGATTGTGGGCTGACTTTGTCGTTCTTTGAGATGACGACATTGGCGGCTTTTTTGGTCTTTAAAGGGCAGAGCTGTGATGTGTGGGTGCTTGAGATTGGGTTGGGCGGACGTCTTGATGTCGTGAATATCATCGACCCAGACGTAGCGGTGATTACGAATATTGGCATTGATCATGTGGATTGGCTTGGCGATGACATTGAGAAGATTGGCTTTGAAAAGGCGGGTATCATTCGAGAAGGCATTCCTGTGGTTCTTGGGGCAAGACAGCTGCCGCAGAGCGTGTATGAAGCTGCCCGCGATAAAAATGCAAAGGCGAGTCAAATCGGTGTGGATTATGATTTTCATGATGATGCAGAATGCTGGTATTATTCGTCGCAGGGCATCACATTAAAGCTGCCCAAGCCAAAGTTATCCCTATTAAATGCCGTTAATGGTGTGAGTGCGTGTTTGACATCATCACTACAGATCACCCAAGAGGACTTCGCTTGGGGGCTGCGTGATGCGTCATTGGCAGGGCGTTTTGATCACAGACAGATCGCTAATCGGCAGTGGCTCTTCGATGTGGCGCATAACGCGCACGGCATGGCTTTTTTGCTTGAGCAGTTTGTTCCTTATTGGCATGCCCATCAGGCGATTTATCCTGATGCTAAGCTGCACGTTGTCTTTTCGATGCTTGGTGATAAGGACATTGGCGCCGTATTCGACTTGATTCAGAATACTCTAAATGATGACCTCTTCACGATCGCGCATTGGCATACTGCTGCCATTGATAATCCACGTGCCACAGACTTATCTGACATCTTGACACTGATGAATCAACATCTAGAGCAGCCCAATATCACAACTTATGACAGCCTGAATACAGCAAGCCAAGCTGTGATAACTTGCACGACTGCGCAGGATGTTATCTTGGTATTTGGTTCATTCCATACGGTGGGTGAGATGCTGACGTCATTGCTTGGCAAGCCCTACTAGGTGCAGACGGTTTAATTGTAATCTTATGTTATAAATTGTAATTAAAATGGTAGTTTTATGACAAGATTGATTGACATAAACTAAGATTCATT
>NZ_JAAELD010000400.1 GCF_024227015.1 Moraxella sp. | reverse complement strand
CGACGTAGATTTTAAATATCGAATTTTTAATGCTGATGGCACAGAAGTCAGCCAATGTGGCAACGGCGCTCGTTGTTTTGCTTCCTTCGTTCAAGCGCGTAAATTATCCTTCAAGCAGCGTCTGCGCGTGGAGACGGCCAGCGGCATCATCACCCTGACCACTGATCGCTATGGATGGGTGCAGGTTGACATGGGTAAACCCAAATTTGAACCTGACGAGATTCCATTTGCACCAAAGGCGATCACCAAGGTTGGCAACTCGTACCGACTGGTCGTGGATGGCACGCCTGTTCAGCTATATATCGCCAACATGGGCAACCCTCATGCCGTCATCAAGGTGGATGATGTACTCACCGCTGATGTGGAGCGTCTGGGGCGACTGCTAGAGTCGCATGAGGCTTTCCCCGAGCGCGTGAATGTCGGATTCATGCAAGTGGTGAATCAGCGACACATTCGCCTTAGAGTCTATGAGCGCGGTGTGGGCGAGACCCAGGCGTGTGGCACGGGCGCCTGCGCAGCTGTGGCGACAGGTATTCGCGAAGGCTGGCTGGATGAAGGCGTGGACATTCGCGCTCAGCTATACGGTGGCAGCCTTGCGATCCGCTGGCAAGATGGCTACTCTGTGATGATGACAGGCCCAACATCATTCGTCTATGAAGGCGTGTTCAGTCCTGACGGTCTTGCTGCCCAAGCAGGTATTAACCTCACCCCCGACGAATCAGACGACTACCAATAACCCATAAAAAAGGCGTAATTAATGCGCCTTTTGACTTATCATGCGTCTAAATAATCTACTCAACAAACTAAAATCATCCACACCTGCCGATACATCTGACACCACCAAGCCAAAATCTTGGTCGGTGGCTCAGGCATGGCTGGATGAATTAGCCCTACAAAATTACTCCGACAACACCATCAGCGCATACACAGCAGCACTCATGCGTCTGATGCACTTCATCGATGAGGACGTGCGGCTACAGGGTGATTATTTATCATTCGACAAAAAAGACTTGGCAAGATTCTTGAGTCTGCGCCTAGAGCGGGATAACATTAAAGCCATCAGCGCCAAACAAGAACTCTCCGCCATCCGTAAATTCTACGCCCATCTCATCAAGATCAACAAAACCGATCACAATCCCGCCACAGGCTATCGCCTAAAGCCTGAGCCACGCGCCCTGCCCAAGGTCGGCGATGTTGACATGATGATGCAGCTGCTCGATCAGCCCATGCCAGATGACGCCAACAAAGCACGTCTATGGATTCGCGACCGCGCGATGTTTGAACTCATGTACAGCAGTGGTCTTCGGCTGTCCGAGCTGGCAGGGCTTGACATTCAAGACATCGATCTACGAAGCGGCGTGGTCAGAGTATTAGGCAAGGGCAATAAAATCAGGCTAACTCCCGTTGGCAAAAAAGCCATCGATGCCATTAACATCTATCTACCCCACCGCGACCTGTGGCAAGAAGGTACGGATGCGCTGTTCATCAGCGAACGGCACGGCACGCGGCTCACGCCCAGAGCGATTCAGCTGCGCCTAAAGGTATGCGCCGCCAATGCAGGCATCGCTCAAAACCTGCATCCCCACCTACTGCGTCACTGCTTTGCATCGCACATGCTGTCATCAAGCGGCGATCTGCGCGCTGTCCAAGAGATGCTTGGACATACTGACATCAGCACCACCCAAATCTACACCCAAGTGGATTTCGGGGCCCTCACCCGCATCTATGACAAGGCTCACCCCAGAGCGGTGGCACACGTGATAGATCAACCTACCAAAAAACCCAAACATAACAACTAAATCATCAGCCCATTCATACACATCTTTATCGCTACTTCTCAAGATTGTTTTTGGGAGATGAACGCGTTTACGCTAACAGCCTTAATCACTCAAAAAATAATAGGATAGCTTTATACATTAAAATAGAGATAAGCAGTTATTCTAGCAATCTCAAAAGACAGCTTTATGACCGTCGTGGAACCTCTGTAAAATTCCAATATCTTCCATTGGTATATCCATCCTCAGTTCCAAATCCAGCCCTTAATCACATCATTAATAATCCCAATAATATGCGCAAGCCCTTATCATTATTAGCTTTCGATAGAGTGTGATTTTTTATCCACAAAATCTGTGGATAACTTTGTGGAAAAGCGAACAATTTACATCGAAAGCCCTTATATTATGGTGCTTTCACCGTACTGTAATATTTAGGAATAAACTGTGGTTAAAATATATTTTATAAATATAATCAATAACTTATAAAAATTAGCCTATTTATATATTAACTTTTTAAGCGCTGTTTATAAACTGCGCAATTGTTCCACAAAATCATGATAATACATCGATGCTATCTGTGGATAACTTCTTAGAATGTAGATATCTATCAATAAAAAAACACCCCGCCATTAGACGGAGTGCGTGGAGAAACTAGATTCTAAATTAGTAAGTGAAGTTTACACCGACACGGTATTCACGACCAGCACCAGGCAAACCATTGATAGCAGAGTGTGAATAGTAGAACTCATCACCGACGTTGTTAACGGCAAAGTTTACATTTAATTTGTCGTTATTGAATGGTTTCCAGTTGGCATAAATGTCAGTTACGTCATAACCATACTTGATTAGATTTAAGTTGTTACCAAGAGAGCCTGAGATTGGGGTCCCTTTTACATCATCAACTTTGCGGTGATTGACACCAATTTCTAAATTTGGATTGGCAAAGCGATAGG
>NZ_JAAELD010000399.1 GCF_024227015.1 Moraxella sp. | reverse complement strand
TTGCATAGCCCAGGTTGTGGCGATAGATAACGTATTGGTGCAGCTGCTTTGCCAGAAAACTTTCAAACTTATTCATCAAACAAAACCTCGCGCATTAATTTTATGTGAATGAGAAGATACTTTCGGGTGGACTCGATGCTGTCATGGCCCAGTAATTCTTTGATTTCATATAATGACACACCGGTGTGCAGAAGATTTTGAGCATAGGTATGCCGAAGCCAATATGCGGTTGCAGCCGGGTTAATCTTTTGCATATGAACTTTAAAATGATGATTAACCGTTGTAGGTGTGATGGGGCCATAAGGCGGCTGCAGACTTAAAAAAAGGGTTCGGTGGGCGCTTTGCGGCCGGGCGCCGATAATGTAAGCCGCGATGGCTTTGATGGTGACTTCCGGTAAGGGAAGTATTAAGGGATTATGGCATTTGCGCATATTGATGTTTATTTCGGCTTTGCGAAAGGATATATCGTCCAGTGTGATCTGGCATATCTCCACGGGGCGCAGTCCCAGAGTGTAAGCCAGTTGGAGCATGGCGTAGGTTCGAAGCCCGGTTTGCGAATAGCAGTCAATGCTGTCAAACAGCTTTTTAACCTCGTCGCCACGTAAAAATGTGGGTGGCTTGGCCTGGGCAAACATGGGTGCAGCGACCACCACAGGGGCAAGATCACGTTTTATAATTTGGTGGTGATGATACAGATAGCTTAAAAATCCCCTGATTATCGAACGGTACACTTTACAGGTGGCCGGAGAAAAGCCGCAATTAAACTTGGCGAAAAACGCATCGATATCTTCGATGGTCAACGCCGCCAATTTTATCTTTG
>NZ_JAAELD010000398.1 GCF_024227015.1 Moraxella sp. | reverse complement strand
CGATGCCATTGACGCACTTATTGGCGAGCAGGGCATGGACGTGGTAACCTTAAAGGGCAACAGCTTTGACGCAGGCGATATGAAAACCTATGTACAGGCGTTTGGTTATTTTGCCGAGCATATTGGCGAATCATTTTAAGGATTTGCCATGAACCAAAGCCCTACTTGGCAAACCCTACACGCCCTTGCTAGCACCAACCCCACTTTAACCGAACTTTTCGCCCAAGATGATAGGCGTGCCAGCACCTTTCATCTGTCCGCCCCCTATATGGTGATGGATTATGCCAAAGCGTGCCTTGATAAGAGGGTGCTAGATACGCTCATCGATCTTGCCAATGAGTGCAATTTATCCCAAAAAATCAACGACTTAATGAGTGGCAAACAGGTCAATGACAGCGAGAGCCGTCCTGCCTTGCACACCGCTTTACGCTTGCCAAAGGGCGAATCGCTCATCGTGGACGGCACAGACGTATCCGCCCAAGTCGAGGCTAGCCTTGATAAATGCGAGAGTATCGCCCACCGCATTCGCACAGGCGTGTGGCGTGGCTACTCGGGCAAGGCAATCACGGACGTGGTGTCTATCGGGGTCGGTGGCTCGGATTTAGGACCCTTAATGGCGGTGGATGCTTTGGCGGAGTACAAAGACACGGCTATCCGTGTGCATTTTGTCTCCAACATGGACGGCACGCACCTGCAAAACTTGCTTGGCAAATTATCCGCCGAAACCACCGTGTTTATCGTGGCGTCCAAGTCCTTTGGTACGGTGGATACGCTATCGAACGCCAGTACCGCTTTGGCGTGGCTGACTACCTTTACCGCCAAAGATGTCGCCCTAAGACGACATTTTATTGGCGTGTCGGCAAATCCTGCCCGCATGAGCCAGTGGGGCATTCATACTGACAATCAGCTCATCTTTTGGGAATGGGTGGGTGGTCGGTTTAGTATGTGGTCGGCGATTAGTCTGTCGGTGGCGATTGCGGTGGGCATGGATAATTTTAAACGCCTGCTTGACGGGGCGTATCAGATGGATTGTCATTTTAAATCCGCCCCCTTTGCCAAGAACGCCCCTGTCATCATGGGACTGCTTGCCGTGTGGAACGCCACGTTTTTGGGGATTAACGGACATACGGTGCTACCTTATGACGGACGGCTTAAATTTTTGCCAAGTTATCTAACCCAACTTGAAATGGAATCCAATGGCAAATCGGTTACTAAAGACGGACAAACGGTGGATTATGCCACTTGTCCGATTCTGTGGGGCGAAGTCGGCTCAAACGCCCAGCACGCTTTTTATCAGCTCCTTCATCAAGGCACGCAAAGGGTGTCATGTGATTTTATCGCTTGCGTAAGTCGCTACGATGACGACAGCGAGCTTG
>NZ_JAAELD010000397.1 GCF_024227015.1 Moraxella sp. | reverse complement strand
TTACTCGATTGAAATTTTTTGATTTTATCAATATTATAAAACTTCCAATCTCATATTCATCAATGCATCGGAGGCACACATGGCTAGCACAAAGGTCACATTCAACTGGGAAGATCCTTTCTTGTTAGAAGCGCAACTCACCGAAGAAGAGCGAATGATTCAAAAAGTCGCGCACGATTACTGTCAATCAAAATTACAACCCAGAGTCCTAGAACAGTTCCGCCACGAAAAAACCGACGAAAGCATATTTCGTGAGATGGGCGAGCTTGGGCTATTAGGCCCTACCATCGGAGAACAATATGGCGGCGCAGGGCTAAATTATGTCAGCTATGGTCTGATCGCTCGTGAAATTGAACGCGTAGATTCTGGCTATCGCTCTATGGCAAGCGTGCAAAGCTCTCTGGTCATGGTACCTATTAATGAATTTGGCACCGAAGCGCAAAAACAAAAATACCTACCAAAACTTGCCACAGGTGAATATATTGGCTGCTTTGGTCTGACCGAACCAGATCACGGCTCCGACCCTGGCAGCATGATCACACGCGCCAAAAAAGTCGATGGCGGCTACCGTCTAACAGGCTCAAAAATGTGGATCACCAACAGCCCGATCGCTGATGTGTTCGTCGTCTGGGCAAAGGAGGTCTCTGAGTCGGGTGCGGTAGGCGACATTCGCGGCTTCATCCTAGAAAAAGGATGGGAAGGTCTGTCTGCGCCTGCCATTCATGGCAAGGTTGGGCTGCGCGCCTCGATCACAGGCGAGATCGTGATGGACAATGTGTTTGTACCCGAAGAGAATGCTTTTCCTGACATTCGCGGCCTAAAAGGTCCATTTACCTGCCTTAACAGCGCTCGCTATGGTATCGCTTGGGGTGCGATGGGTGCGGCAGAATTCTGCTGGCACACTGCACGCCAATACACACTAGATCGCAAACAATTCGGTCGCCCTCTGGCTGCCAACCAGCTCATCCAAAAGAAGCTGGCCGACATGCAAACCGAGATCGCCTTAGGGCTTCAGGTTGCGCTGCGCTTTGGGCGGATGAAAGATGAAGGTATCGCTGCTGTGGAAGGAACATCGCTCATCAAGCGCAATAACTGCGGCAAGGCGTTAGACATCGCCCGAACAGCGCGCGACATGATGGGCGGCAACGGCATCAGCGATGAATTTGGTGTGGCGCGCCACTTGGTGAACCTTGAGGTGGTGAATACCTATGAAGGCACCCATGACATCCACGCGCTTATTCTAGGGCGAGCACAGACAGGCATCGCTGCGTTCTGTAATTAGTCAGTAAGGAGCTTGCCATGCACGCATTACAAGGAATTAAAGTGCTCGACCTAAGTCGGGTACTGGCAGGACCGTGGTGTAGTCAGATTTTGGCAGATCTTGGTGCTGATGTCATTAAAGTGGAGCGACCATGCTATGGCGATGATACTCGCACATGGGGGCCACCTTGGATGCCTGACAACCAAGGCAATCAGACCCGTGAATCAGGCTATTTTCAATGCACCAATCGAAATAAGCGCTCTATCGCCATCGACATCACCCACCCTCAAGGTCAGGCATTGATACATGACATCGTCAACGACGTGGATGTGGTCATCGAAAACTACAAAGTCGGCTCCCTCAAAAAATACAGCCTAGACTACGATTCATTGCGCCAAATTAACCCACAGCTTGTTTATTGCTCAATCACAGGCTTTGGGCAGGACGGTCCTAGAGCCGATGAGCCAGGTTATGATTTTATCATTCAGGGCATGTCAGGGCTCATGAGCGTGACCGGTGAGTCAGATGATATGGCAGGCGGCGGCCCGCAGAAAGTCGGTGTGGCACTCGTGGACATCCAGACCGGGCTGTATGCCACGATCGCCATTCAGGCAGCACTGCTGGCACGGACTCACACGCAGCAGGGTCAGCATATCGATATTTCTCTTCTGGATGTGCAGGTCGCCACCTTAGCCAATCAGGGTATGAATTACCTAAGCTCTGGCAATATCCCAAAACGCATGGGTAACAAGCACCCCAACATCGTGCCCTATCAGACGTTCAAGGCAAAAGACAAATCATTCATCATCGCCTGCGGTAATGACAAGCAGTTCGTCGATCTGTGTTTGGCGATCGGACTGCCAAAGCTTGTTAGTACGGATAAATACCTTAAGAACCAAGATCGGGTAAAGTATCGAGATGAGTTAATCGAACAACTCTCAGCGCATTTTTTGACTCAAAATGCCGAACACTGGGTTGATCGCATTCATGCCGCCAAAGTCCCCGTAGGGCTGATTAATAATATCGAAGAGGCGCTTAATGAGCCGCAGATCCATCATCGAGGCATGGTGGTTAATATACCGCACAATCTTAATAAGGACTTTAAGACCATCGGATCGCCCATTCGCCTGTCTGGCACACCCGTGACTTATCGTCTTGCCCCGCCCCAGCTGGGTGAGCATACCTTTGAGGTGTTAGCGTCGTTTTGTGATCAGGATCAATTACACTCATTACAGGAGCAAGGCATCATCGAGAATCTACACAAGGATTGATGACAGCACAATAATTAGGTGCTACAATGAAATCGTTTTATGAATTTTACAAGGAGTTAATCATGAAACTAATGACCAAACTTATCACCGTCGCTGTATTTGCCTGCTGCCTCGCTGCTTGCCAAGGCGAAAAAGGCGAATCCAATTCACAAACTGCCCAAAGCCAAAACGCCGATCAATTGCAAACCAAGTTTTTGACCATCGGCACAGGTGGTGCATCTGGTCCATTCAACATCATCGGGACTTCACTCTCAGAATTATACGCTCAAAAGTTTGGTGTCAATTCAAAGACCCAAACCACAGGCGCATCTGTTGAGAATCTTAATTTGATCGACCAAAAGAAACTTGAGATGGCGTTTGTGATGAACGACTCGCTCAATGATGCTGTGATGGGCGTGGGCAGCTTCCAAAAGAAAGTGGAAAATGTACGCTCAGTCGCAGCGCTATACCCGAACTACGTGCAGATCGTCGCATCCAGCAAAAGCAACATCAGCTCCATCGAAGACCTTCGTGGTAAGCGCATTGCTGTCGGTGCACACGGTTCAGGCGTGGAGCTGTCCACACGAACGTTGCTTGAGGGCTTTGGGATTACTTATAAAGACATCAGACCTGATTATCTTGGCTTTGCTGAAGCGGCCGATGGGTTAAAATCAGGCAAATTGGATGCAGCATTTTTTACCAGTGGCATGCCCAATTCGTCCTTGATGGAATTGCAGCAAGGGTTTGATTTAAAGCTCATCGCCATCCCTACCGATAAGCTGACCGAATTCGCCAAAACCAAGACTTTCTTTGTGACTGAGACGATCCCCAAAGGCATGTACGGCAATGGCGAGGACATACCAACAGCCGCCATCTTAAACACGCTCGTGGTGCGCAGCGACCTAAGTGACGATGACGTCTATACATTAACCAAGGCCTTGTTTGAGAATCTAAACAAACTTCAAAACGCCCATCAGGCCGCCAACGGCATTCAGGTTGAAAACGCACAGCAAAATCTCATCGCGCCACTACATCCTGGTGCACAGCGATACTATGATGAGGTGGGTGCAAGCAAATAATCTTGATTAACTGCGAATCAAAAATGACCGCAAGGGCTGTCCTTGCGGTCATTTTGTTTAGCTGTGATAAAGTTTAAAACTGAAAGTCAGACAACTTTTGGCATTAAGATTTAAGCTTATCGCCCACCAAGCCCTTAACGGTGTTTAGGATGTCGGCAGGTAGGACGACGGTCTTGGCATTATCTGACTGCGCCATCTCGTTCATCGCCTTAATGTACTGCTCACCCAATAGATAGACCACAGGCATCTCTTTGCCATCCATCGCAGATGAGATTAGACGAATTGACTCTTCTGAACCACGTGCTAGGACCACCTGAGCCTCAGCATCACGGCGTGACGCCTCAAGACGACCATCTGCTTCTAAGATTGCCGCTTGTTTTTGACCGTCGGCGCGCGTAACCATGGCACGGCGCTGACGCTCTGCTGCTGCCTGCTCTTCCATCGCCATCTGCATGGTGGGGGATGGTTTGATGTCTTGAATTTCTACGGTTTTTAGGGTGATGCCCCAGTCGCTGATGTCGTCAGAGATGGCGTGTTTGAGTTGTGCTTTGATCTGATCTCGGCTTGATAAAGCATTGTCCAAGTCCATCTCACCGATGATCGAACGCAAAGAAGTCTGCACCAGATTGCGAATACCATGCTCATAATCCTCGATGCCGTACACCGCATGCGCAGGCTGCACGATATTGATGTACGCCACCGCATTGGCGATGATGACGACGTTGTCGCGGGTGATAACTTCTTGACTTGGTACGTCCAGCACGATGTCTTTGGTGGTGACTTTATAGGCGACACTATCAACATAAGGAATGATAAAATTAAGCCCCGGCTCTAGCGTCTGATGGTATTTACCCAGTCGCTGCACGATCCATTTTTCACCTTGTGATACCATACGCACCCCCTTAAAGATGGTAAATACCACAAAAATAATCAACACAATCAATACACTACCGAATTCAATCATCTCTTTGTCCTATCTTTTTATTATCATAATTCGCGTTCCACGTGGAACCATCATTAACGCTTGGAGACAAATAGCTCATTGCCAACGATGCGCTTCACCACAGCACGCTCACCCACTGCGATCACTTCATCATCATGAGTGCGACACACCCACTCGCTTGAGCCAAGCTGCGGTATGTTAAAGCGAATTTTGCCACGAGTACCGTCTGTTGGCTCGATGATGATGCCAATCTCGCCAATGATGGTTGCACCGCCAAGACCTGCCTTGGTGCGATTCTTGATGCGTGGTTGGATAAATTTAAACCACAAGGCACAAAACAGCACCGACAGCACCAACCACAACAGTACCGATGTTGTCACAGACAAGCCTAACAGCCAAGACAGCAGCGCCACAATGATCGCTGCCGCCCCAAACCACAACATAAAGAAAGTCGGAACGAACATCTCAGCGATCAACAAGATCACGCCAAATACCAACCAATACCAAGGTTCTATCGTCATCATAAATCCTTAAAATTCATTATGTTGCGGCTGTTGAATGCTTAATTACAACGCACCCAATACCTGGACAGGCAGCGTCACCACATCAAAGGCAAGCGCAAAAGGCAGTAGCACCAATTTCTCAGCACCTGTACGACCGCTGTTAGTGGTTGTTTGGGTATTCGTATAAATCGACACGCTGTACGGACGAGTCAATGGGCGGAACTGCGAGCGCACCAAATCAAGGTTGCTGACCTGTGGATATACCGCGCCTTTTAGTGGTACATCAAAGCAAAAACGCTGTGCATTCATGCGAGTATCGCTCTCGCTTGTGCATTCTTTTGCGCCATTTTGGATAAAGAACTGCATGTCACTGCGCTTAAATTCATCTTGTAGGCGCGCATAGGATAGCTTCATCGTGCCCGCGAATTTACCGTCATTATTGGCAGAATAAAATTCCAGCGCATTATCAACAGTGATGTTCTTAGGCTCTAGCTTGGTTAGCAGATTGACAAGCTTCGTGCCGCCTTCGGTTAGGACGTAGCTTTGTTTTTCGCCGACGATAACCACCGAGCTCGATGCCACGCCTGAATTAGCCGCAGGGCTGCCGAACGCGACAACGCGATCATCGATCAGCGTGGTTCTTTTGTTTTGGGTTTGGGTGGTGCGTGTGTCATCAAGCAAAGATGACGTCGCACAACCAGACATCAAAACTGCGCCAAGCGCACAAGTTAAGGCAACACGTTTCATAAGCACTCCTAAAATGGATATAAAATACTATAATGGATTTGCCAGTTCTTAGCAAGCCACTTGATTGTATTTTAAATTTGGGTTTACGAGTGTATTATTATTGTAAAGGCAAGTTGAAATGATGCGGATGTTTTGGGGTGATGTCTTGAAAATAGGCGTAAATTTTTGGGAGATCCTGCTCAATATCGCCCGTCGGATAGAACGGTGGCAAAAATCGCAGTGTCTTCGTGCGATAATCAAGCGCCGCAGGAATGATTGGCACGCCTGCACCCACCGCCAAATAATAAAACCCCGTTTTCCATTTATCCGTACGCATTCGGGTTCCTTCTGGTGCTAGCCCCAGAAATAGCGGCGCTTTGGTGGCGAAGCGATCAATATTCGCCTGAAGCACCGAACCTTTCTTGCCTCGGTCGATTGGCATGACACCTGCCCACGTCAAGAACCGGGATAGGATTGGCACGCCGAACAGCTCTTTTTTTGCCAATATCTTAATATCCACACCAAGCTCGACCAGCAGTGGCAGAGCGTATACACCATCTAGGTTGGAGGTGTGCGGCACACCGATCACCACAGCCTGATCAATGTTCGGTATCTGCCCCACGGTTCGCCATCCTGTGAGCCTATTAAATAAGTGTGCGATCTTTGGGGCAACCCCGCCATCCCTTTTGGGTATACGATCGCCGAGATCGGCATGGGATAACGGCTGCATCTTATACCGCCAAATCCGCCAAATCGCCCTTGCGTTCTAGCCACGCCTTGCGGTCGGACGCTCGTTTCTTTGCCAAAAGCATATCCATAACGCCACTGGTACTCGCAAAATCATCAATATCAAGCTGTACCAAACGGCGAGTATCAGGGTTCATGGTCGTCTCACGCAAATGGTCGGGGTTCATCTCGCCCAAGCCCTTAAAACGGGTAATTTGCGGTTTGCCTTTGGATTTTGTTTTTTTCAAAATGGCATTCAATTCATCATCGTCCAAGGCATAATGCACGTCCTTGCCGATGTCAATGCGATACAGTGGGGGCATGGCGACAAACAAATGCCCTGCTTCCACAAGCGCGCGAAAATGCTTGACAAACAACGCACAAATTAGCGTGGCAATGTGTAAGCCGTCCGAGTCTGCGTCCGCTAGGATACAGATTTTGTCATAGCGTAATTCGGATAAATCGTCAGACGCTGGGTCTACCCCTATGGCAATGGCAATGTCGTGTATCTCTTGGCTGGATAATACGGTGTCGTGCGAGACTTCCCATGTGTTTAGGATTTTACCACGCAGGGGCAGTATCGCCTGAAAATGGCGGTCTCGGGCTTGCTTGGCAGACCCGCCTGCACTGTCGCCTTCCACCAAAAACAGCTCCGCTCCGTCTTTAAATTCGCCCTTACAATCGGCTAATTTACCCGGTAAAGCAGGGCCTTGGGTGATTTTTTTGCGGGCGACTTTTTGGGCGGATTTGAGCCGTTTGCCTGCTTTACTAATGGCAAGCTCGGCAATGGCTTTGGCGGTGTCGGGGTGGGCGTTTAGCCACAGACTAAAAGTGTCTTTGGCAAGGGTCTGCACGAGCGGAGATGCTTCACGGCTTGATAAGCGTTCTTTGGTTTGACCGCTAAACTGTGGCTCGGCAAATTTTAAGGACAAAATATAATTGACCCCGTCCCACACGTCATCGGCAGTTAGGCGGACGTTTCTAGGCAAAAGACTATGAATTTCACAAAACTCACGCAGTGCGTCCGTAATACCCGTGCGTAGCCCATTGACGTGCGTACCACCTTGTGCGGTGGGTATTAGGTTTACATAGCTTTCCGTGATGGGCGTGCCTGATTCAGGTAGCCACGCTATGGCAAAAGTCGCTCCGCCACGTTCGCCCCCTGTCGGTTCTTGGCTAAAATAAAATGGCACCTCAGGGATAATGGCAAGCTCGCCAAGCTGTTCGGTGAGATACTGCACCACGCCGTCCGTGTATTGCCAGCTTTCGCTATCGGACGGTTCAATTTCATTGATAAAGTCAATTTTTAGCCCTGCCGACAGCACCGCTTTGGCTTTTAGGTTGTGTTTTAGCGATTTGATTGAGAATTTGGGATTGTCAAAATACTGCTCATCTACCCAAAATCGCACCTGTGTGCCACGTTTTTTCTTATTAGGGGACGGCTCGCTTGTCAAGGGCGTTGTCGGTACACCATGCTCAAAACTCATCTGATACTGCGTGCCGTCTCGCCACACCACCACGTCCACACGCTTGGATAGGGCATTGACCACGCTAATGCCCACGCCATGCAAACCGCCACTAATGGCATAATTATCCGTGCTAAATTTGCCCCCTGCGTGCAGGCGTGTCAAAATCAGCTCCACGCCCGACTGCTTAAATTCAGGGTGGATGTCGGTGGGCATGCCCCGTCCGTCATCAAGCACCGACAGCGAGCCGTCAGCGTGCAAGGTTACGGTAATGTGCTTGGCGTGTCCTGCCAACGCTTCGTCCACCGAGTTGTCAATGACTTCTTGGGCAAGGTGGTTGGGGCGTGTGGTGTCGGTGTACATGCCCGGGCGACGGCGGACGGGTTCTAGCCCTTCTAGGACTTCTAGGTTTTGGGTGGTGTAGTTGGTCATTGTGCTTTTATGAATGATAAAAAGGGGTATTGTAACCGATTTTGGCAGATATTTAAATTTGATGATTAAAATTCTGGTGGTGTTCTAAAAAGTATGCTAACTAAACATACCCATAATTAATGTAAAAGAAAGTCAAATCAAACGCTTTAAAATGATTGAGTAACCGTTTAGAGAAATTACAAGTTTTTCTAAAGGCTCGCCTAATACGACAGCGTATTCGGCAATTATTTCCTTCAATACCAACCGTAAAAAACTTACCAATGGATTGATTGAAACCTTTAAAATCTGTGATAAAACTGTCCCAGTTATCACTACAAATTCTAGCAGATTTGACACCGAGCGAGTGAAGTTTTGCTCTTAATCTTTTTACAGTTTTTAAGTCACGTTTACCCCAAACATAGGCAACAATTTATGATTATCCGCCAAATTGTTGCTTAAAAATTGCAATAACTCATTGATTTTTTCGTCTTTGGCGTGGCTAATCGGGCTGATGGCATTAAACTGAGCTTGACCGCCTTCTCGGTGTGGTGCGGAAACCAAATGTCTGGCAAGCTCATTGGCAATCTTCGCCCCATACAGCGTATGAATAAAATACAAGCAACAATCCAAGCCCGCAAACGCTCCTACCGATGTCAAAATATTGCCGTCATCAATATCAATATAAATTTTAAAATTTTTCTAATCATTGATTCTTTAATTTCATAAAACAAAACAAACCATTAAGCAGAAATTCTGCCTAATGGTTTGTTACATGCGGCTAATTCTAGCCCTTCAAACTCGCCATATCAATCACAAAGCGGTATTTCACATCAGATTTTTCCATGCGCTCGTAAGCGGTGTTGATGTCTTGCATGTTAATCATTTCCACGTCCGGCTCGATATTGGGTGCGGCACAAAAATCCAGCATTTCTTGGGTTTCGGCAATGCCGCCAATCACAGAAGCCGAAATGCTGCGGCGACCTAGAATCATTGGCACGGTGTTGATGGTTTGTTCCAATTCGCCGACCAAGCCAACCAGCACCAGCGTGCCGTCGAGTGCCAAGGTTGGTACATAAGGTTTCAAATCGTGGGTGTACGGCACGGTATCGATGATTAAGTCGAAGGTGTTGGCCACGGCTTTCATTTGCTCTTCATCGGTTGACAACACCACGTGGCTTGCACCCAAGCGGAAGGCATCGTCGGATTTGCCAAGCGAACGGGTGAACAAGGTCACTTCCGCGCCCATTGCTTTGGCCAATTTCACCGCCATGTGA
>NZ_JAAELD010000396.1 GCF_024227015.1 Moraxella sp. | reverse complement strand
CTCTTTGGACGTAAGCCAACTGCTCGCTAAAACTGTCCGCGTCATCATATACCAAATCAATGACGATGCGACCTGCCGAATCAACGAATCCATATTTGCCGTCTTTTTCGCCTTTGGATAGTCCGTCATAAGGGCAGGCGATGTAGTCTAGCTTGGCAATGTTCGGTGGGCGCTTACAGTTATCCGCCATTGCACCTTGGGAGATGCCTAGTAAAGACAAAGAAAATAAAGCAGTCTGCTTTATAAAATTGAGCAGTTTAATCATGTGAAATTCCAAATATCAAAAAGGCGTCTATCTCATGTAGATGCTTATTAAGCCTTGATGAAGATAATAAAATACGCCATTTTCAACAGCGTATTTGGTTTATTATTCGTCGTCGTTGGATTTTTTGTTGGCTTTGTCTGCCTTATGGGCTTGATATTCCAATTCTCGCACGTCTTTGGCATATCTGTCTAGGATGGCATTGATGAATTTATGGGCATCAGTCGCCCCAAAATGGGTGTTTAATTGCATGGCTTCATCAAGCACCACTTTATAAGGAATGTGCAGACTGTGCTTAAGCTCGTACGCCCCAATCAGCAAAATCGCCTTCTCGATGGTGTCTAATTTATCAAAACTGCGGTCAAGATAACGGGCGATGTCCACGATTAGCTCACCTGCTTTCATGGGGATCTCACGCATCAGTTCGTGATAATAGCCCAAATGTACGGTGTGCATGGCGTTCTCGCTGCGAGTGCGCGCAACGATGGTGTGCGGCTCATTACCGCCCAATAGATCTCGCTGCTGAGTGGCGAAGCGATAATCGGTCATCAGCCATTCATAAAGCCCCTGCACAGCAAAACGACGCGCCTTACGAATGGCGGTGTAGCTGGTCTTGTAGCCTGTTTCGTTAATGTCAAAAGATTGGTCAGAAGTCGGAGTATTCATGTCAAAGCCTTGTCATTGGGTAATTTATCATAACAAAAAATCGCGAAGATCTCATCTTTTTATGTTTTTGTTTGATAATGACCGATTATGCTGTTAAATAATAAAAGGGCAAATCGCGTAAATTTGCCCTAGAGTGTGAGGTCAAATTATAGCGCTTTTAGGACGCTTGCCATCTCGATGGCAGTCATGGCAGCTTCGTAGCCTTTGTTGCCTGCCTTGGTGCCGGCACGCTCGATGGTCTGCTCGATGTTCTCGGTGGTCAAGATGCCGTTAATCACAGGGATGTCGTGATGCAGTGCAACGTGCGACAGACCCTTGGCGGACTCGCTTGCCACGATGTCAAAGTGTGGTGTCGCACCACGAATGATCGCACCAAGCACCACGATTGCATCATATTTACCAGAAGTTGCCATGCGCTTGGCGGTCAGTGGTAGCTCGAACGCGCCTGGTACACGCACAACGGTGATGTTCTCGCCTTGTACGCCGTGACGCAGTAGGGCGTCTAGCGCGCCTTCAACCAAGCTTTCTACCAAAAAACCGTTAAAACGACCAACCGCGATACCGATGCGAAGACCTTGGTTCTGGTCAAGTGCGCCATCTAAGTGGGTAACGGCTGATTTTTGGTTGGTGTAATTCATGTTCTTGCCTATTTTTATGAGTGAAAATTATCGTTTATTTTAGCATATTTTGCCATGGATTGGGCGATTTTCATGCCAAATTGATGCGAAAATTGCCAAATGAATTCTAATAGAATTACAGTCGTACAGGAATGCCTTGGGCTGCCATGAATTCTTTGGCTTCGCGTATCGTGTGATCACCGAAATGGAAGATGCTCGCGGCAAGCACGGCATCAGCTCCGCCTTGTAATACGCCATCAGCCAGATGCTGTAGGTTGCCAACACCGCCTGATGCGATGACAGGGATGTTGACTAGGTCGCTGATGGTCTTGGTGAGCAGTAGGTCGTAGCCTTGGCGTGTGCCATCGCCATCCATGCTGGTCACCAGCAGTTCGCCTGCACCGCGTTTGGTCATCTGCACCGCCCAGTCAATGGCATCGATGCCTGTGGCTTTGCGCCCGCCATGAGTAAAAATCTCAAAGCCAATGCTGCCATCTGGTCTGGTGACGCGCTTGGCATCGATGGATACCACGATGCACTGACTGCCAAAGCGTGAGGCGGCATCATTAACAAGATCGGGGTTGGTGATGGCAGCAGAATTAATACCAACCTTGTCAGCGCCTGCATTGAGTAGATTGCGAATGTCGTCAATCTTACGCACGCCGCCGCCAACGGTCAGCGGGATAAAGATATTCTTGGCGATCTGCTCTACCATATGATAGGTCGTATCTCGACCATCAGAGGTGGCAGTGATGTCCAAAAAGGTGATCTCATCAGCGCCTTCGTCATTATAACGAGTGGCGACTTGCACAGGATCGCCCGCGTCTTTGATGTCCACGAAGTTCACGCCTTTGACGACACGACCATTTTCAACATCAAGGCAGGGTATTAGGCGTTTGGCTAGCATGATTTTCTCTTAATTTTTTGGCTAATAATATGGTGCGATATTATGACAATAAAGACCGTTTTATACAACCTAAATTCTTGGGTTTGTGTTAAAAATGCACATAAGGTGCGCGTGCGAATATGATTCGTATGGATTGTTGCTGCTTTGGTAAATTTCACGAATGTTAAAAAAATGTTGCACTTATGCTGTAATTGTCTTATGATGAAATCACAGCGAGATTATTCTTGTGGATAATCCTGCAAACATGGTTATAGGATATTAATTTTTTGATTGTAATTTTAACATGGAGACGACGTTCATGAAACACTTCCCAAAATTTGCCTTATTGGCACTATCAGCATCACTCATGGCTGCCTGTGGCGGCGATAAAGCGCCAGCTACCCAAGAAGGTGCGCAAACCGCCGCTCCAGCCCAAGGGCAAGGTACGCTGGATAAAATCAAATCATCAGGCACGATCGTTTTGGCGCATCGCGACTCATCGATTCCGTTTTCATATATCGCTGACAATCCTAATCAACCTGTTGGCTATGCGCATGACCTTCAGCTTAAAGTCGTTGAAGCATTAAAAGAGCAGCTAAACATGCCTGATCTGAAAGTGCGCTATAACCTGGTGACTTCTCAGACGCGTATCCCACTTGTCCAAAACGGCACAGTGGACTTAGAGTGTGGCTCAACGACCAACAACACCGAACGCCAGCAGCAGGTGGATTTCTCGGTGGGCTTCTTTGAGATTGGTACTCGTCTATTGACCGCTACCGACTCTAGTATCAAAGGCTTTGAAGATCTAGGCGGTAAGACGCTCGTCACCACAGCAGGTACGACCTCTGAGCGCTACATCAAGCAGTATAACGATGAGAAAAAAGCAGGCATCAATATCGTCTCTGCCAAAGACCACGGCGAGAGCTTCTTGATGCTAGAAAGCGGACGTGCTGAAGCATTCATGATGGATGACGTTCTATTGGCAGGCGAGCGCGCCAAAGCCAAAGACCCTGCCAAATGGCACATCGTGGGCGAGCCACAATCTTTTGAGATCTATGGCTGTATGGTACGTAAAGGCGATACTGAATTTAAGAAAGTCGTGGATAACACGCTAAAAGCAGTCTATGCATCTGGCGAGATCAATGGCATCTATGACAAGTGGTTCACTCAGCCGATTCCGCCTAAGAATGTTAACATGGAATTTGCCATGTCTGACAACCTAAAAACCCTGCTTGCCAATCCGCATGACCAAGCAGAGCCACAAAAAGCACAATAATTCATCAGATTTATTGTTGGATTTTTGGCAAAAGCCACTCATTTTTGGGTGGTTTTTTAAGATTTGCTGATAAAAGGCGAAATATAGGAAATTTGCATGAATTATCATTGGAACTGGGGCGTGTTATTTCAGTCCACAGGCGTGGGCAGTGAACTGTATTGGCACTGGCTGCTAAAAGGTTTTGGATGGCTGCTTGTCATTGGTTCGGTGGCGTGGGTCATTGCTTTGGTGCTAGGCAGTATCCTAGGGGTAATGAAAACTTTACCAAGCAAGCCTGCACGTGCCATCGCGACCATGTATGTAGGGTTTTTTAGGAATGTGCCGCTACTGGTGCAGTTGTTTTTTTGGTTTTATGTGGCACCGACGCTATTGACAGAAGGACTTAGAGATTGGTGGTTTACATCCTTATCCTTTAATACCTCGGCAGTCATATCGGCGGCGATCGGGCTTGGCTTATTCACCGCTGCGCGTATCGTTGAGCAGGTGCGAACAGGCATCGAATCACTGCCTAAGGGGCAGAGCAATGCAGGTTATGCACTAGGATTTAGTACGGCTCAGGTCTATCGTCATGTAATATTGCCGCAGGCGTTTCGGGTGATACTGCCGCCCATGAGCTCAGAGTTAACCAACTGCTTTAAAAATGCATCAGTGGCGTCATTGGTGGGGGTGGCAGAGCTCATCAGTCAAACCAAAACCATCAGCGAATACACTCAAAATAACTTTGAAGTTTATACTTTTGCGACCATCATTTATCTTATTTTTAACATGACGCTCATCCTTGGCATGACGTATCTGGAGAAAAAAGTGCGCATCAAAGGTCAAATCGGAGGTGCGGTATGAACGAATTACAACTTGCCATGCCTGCCTTGATGGCGGGGTTCTGGGTAACTTTAAAGGTCTTGGTGCTTGCCATTATTGGCGGTCTGATCATCGGGACGGTGCTGGCGCTCATGCGACTGTCGGGCAAAAAATGGCTGTCTGTGCCTGCTGCCCTATACGTGAACTATTTTCGTTCTGTGCCGCTACTGCTTGTACTGCTTTGGTTTTACTTCGCGGTGCCGATGATGTATAACTGGATCACAGGCAAATACTTCTCACTGGATACTGCATTCACATCCTGTGTGGTGGCGTTCATGGTGTTCGAGGCGGCGTATTTCTCAGAGATCGTGCGAGCGGGCATTCAGTCTATCGGGCGTGGTCAGGTGTCGGCGGCTTATGCGTTGGGCATGACCTATAAGCAAACCATGCAGCTTATCATTCTACCCCAAGCATTTCGCAAAATGCTGCCCTTGGTGCTACAGCAGTGCATCATCTTGTTCCAAGATACGACGCTGGTATTTGCCATTGGGTTGGTGGATTTCTTCCGTGCCTCTTATGTGCGTGGGGATTTGATGGGTTATCTGACCCCGTATATTTTGGGCGCAGGTTTGGTGTATTTTGTGATTAGCTTGACGGCATCAATAGGGGTAAACGCCCTCAAAAAACGCCTAAGATTTTGACAAATTTAATAGATATATAAGGAACATACATGGCAATTGTACAACAAATCAATGAGAAAACTTGGATTAATGAGTTTGGTGGCTTGGTCTCGAACGAAGGTCACGCCACTGATGAGATGATGATTAAGATTCGTAACGTCTCAAAGTGGTATGGCGACTTTCAGGTGCTAACCGACTGCACCGCTCACGTCCATAAAGGCGATGTGGTGGTGGTCTGCGGTCCTTCAGGCTCAGGTAAATCCACGCTCATCAAGACGGTTAATGGGCTTGAGCCATTCCAAGAAGGCTCTATCATGGTGGGCGATACTTCGGTGGGTGATAAAGCGACAGACTTGGCGAAATTGCGCAGCCGTGTGGGTATGGTGTTTCAGCATTTTGAGCTGTTTCCTCATTTATCCATCAAGGACAATCTGACCATCGCTCAGATTAAGGTGCTAGGTCGTAGTGAGTCTGAGGCGACCAAAAAAGGGCTTGCCTATCTGGATCGTGTGGGTCTGTCAGCTCATGCTAATAAATATCCCGCCGAGCTCTCTGGCGGTCAGCAGCAGCGCGTGGCGATTGCTCGTGCTTTGTCGATGGATCCTGTTGCCATGCTCTTTGATGAGCCGACATCTGCGCTAGACCCCGAGATGATCCAAGAGGTGCTAGATGTGATGATCAGCCTGGCTCGTGATGGCATGACCATGATGTGTGTGACGCACGAGATGGGTTTTGCGCGCCAAGTGGCGAACCGCATTATATTCATGGATGAGGGTAGAATCGTTGAGAACTGTAGCCGCGATGAATTCTTTGGCGGTGCCAGAAGTGAGCGCGCCCAAGAATTCTTATCCAAAATCCTAAACCACTGATGAATGGCCAAACCGACTGCATTAAGGTCGGTTTGTTTTTTATTTGAAATTTATCTCATTGCGCCACCAAGCTTATGACCGATCAAACACCGTCCAATCTACCAAATAACGCCTTAATCAAGATGCTGCCCGAGGGTGTGCAGAGATTTATGGCGCGGTTTTTTATTACGCGAAGCTTTGCATGGCTTGTGTCGGGTGCTTTTGTGCTGTAGGTGCTGGCGACCAGCGTTTGGCTGATGTTGGCATTGTGGATACATGAGCCACTGGGTGCGATCGGCACCAAATTATTCATGGTGTTCTGGGTGTGTCTTGCCTTGAGCCTGACGGGGTGATTGATACGCAATATACGGTGGATGAATGGCGACAAATGGCGCACGCCAATCTGAATGTGGCGCACCTTACGCGCGTGGATATGAGTAGTCGTGAGTTCTCTGAGCTGATTAGGGAAGGTTTGCCAAATAAATAAAACCCAAAAATTCCAAGAAAGTGTTCGTAAAATCAGTAAAAACCCTTTAAAATATGTACTTTTGATAAAAGCAGGAAAAAATCCATGTCCGTCTATACCCACCTATCTGATGATGAATTTTTTGCGTTTTGTGGTTTGTTTGGGGTGAAATTTAAAAAAGCCATTCCCATCGTGCAAGGGGTCAAAAATTCCAACTGGTTCATTCAGACGGACAAAGACGTGGGCGATGAGTTTAGCTATGTGTTCACGCTATTTGAAGAGCGTGTGCCTGCTGATATTATCAAAATGGCAACGGTCATGCACGCCCTAAAAGATAAATTGCCCATCGCCCCACCGCTCGTCAAACTCACCGCCAAAGGCGACGACATCGGCTCCGATTGCGTCATGCGATACGAAAATAAAGCAATCCTAGTCGTGCCAAAACTCTCAGGCTCACACCCAAAAACCACCGATGAGCCAATGTGCTTTGAGATGGGAAAAGCACTTGCCACCTTGCACAATACCCTACAAACACTACAACCTGCCGAAAACTACGGCGTGCCACTGTACGACTGGGCAAGGGTTAAAGAGCGTGAAACTGCCTATATGCCGACCGATGAAGCCCGCTTGATGAACGACATTTGGACGGCTTACGCCAATCTACCCGATGATTTGCCAAAGGGGCTTTGTCATTTGGATATGTTTACCGATAATACCTTGTGGGATTTTTCAGGCGATATGGCTCGCCTGACGGGGCTTTTGGACTTTACAGAAGTATCAGTTGAGCATTATTTGATGGACATCGCCATTACCATTAACGATTTTTGTACCACATGGGGCAATGCGACAGACGGCGAGAGCGTGAATTTTAACACCGATAAAATGACTGCCTTTATAGACGGCTATGAGAGCGTTCGCCCCTTAACCGACAATGAAAAAACCGCCCTGCCTGTCATGCTTGCCTACTCTGCCACGATTTTTTGGCTACTACGCCTAAACGTGATTTATTACAACCGTGAACAAGGGCGGACTGGCGGTGACATCATGGTGAAAAATCCTGATTTGATGAAACGCTTGGCAAGCTATCACTGGAATAAAGTCAAACCAACCAATTAATAAGTGAATTCACAATGTGCCAACTACTTGGAATGAATTGC
Source organism: Moraxella sp. (assembly GCF_024227015.1). Lineage (GTDB taxonomy): Bacteria > Pseudomonadota > Gammaproteobacteria > Pseudomonadales > Moraxellaceae > Moraxella. The sequence goes on along the minus strand of NZ_JAAELD010000396.1, from coordinate 14,728 downwards.
AACACGCCGACCGACATCGGTTTTAGCTTTGCTGGCTTTCGTCAGCGGGGTGGTGGAACGGATCATCACGAAGATGGCTTTGGGATTGCGTTTTTTGAGCGCAGTGACTCGGGTGGTGTGGGCTTGCGTCAATTCCATGACAACAAGCCAAGCCATCTGTCACCTGTTGCCGATCTGATCAATCACTATCCCATCAAGGCGATGAACGTAATCGCGCACATTCGTAAGGCGACCACCGGCGAGAAAAACAGCCTTGCCAATACACATCCCTTTGTCCGTGAGGTGTGGGGCGAGCAGTGGGCATTTGCGCATAATGGGCAGATGACAGACAGCTTCATTCGCCGCACCCAAAGATTGCACGACAATGGCAATGCCGAACATTATTCGCCTGTGGGCACGACTGACAGCGAACTGGCGTTTTGTTATCTATTAAACCGCTTAAAATCAACCTTTAAATCTCGCCCGTCCGATGAAGCGTTATTTGTTTTTTTGACTGCGCAATGTCGCTACCTGTCCGCCAATGGGTTGTTTAATTGCCTGATTTCTAATGGTCATTGGCAGCTGGCGTATGCGGGCAGTCTTTTGTTTTATCTGACTCGTAAGGCACCGTTTGGTGAGGCTCATCTGTCTGATGGTGAGATGAGCGTGAATTTTGGGGATGTGACTACCGATAAGGACAAGGTGACCATCCTTGTAACCATTCCTTTAACCAAAAACGAGACGTGGCAACAGATTGCGGTGGATGAGTGCTTGGTGTTCCAAGATGGTGATGTGGTGTTTAAAGATGCACCGAGCAAAAAAACCTATCTCTCCATTGAAGATGGCATCGCCTTGGCCAGAAGTGTGGGTGCGAGCGTCTAGCGTTTGACTGCTATCACATAGATGGCATCATAAGTTAAAGGATATCGCCATTTTCCATCGTTGAAAATGGCGAATTTTTTGTGGTAATTTTCATAAAATTGTGCCAATGACGACTTCGTCCATTCTGCACTGCCCACAGATACACCCGTGTCTTTGATGTGGCGTAGAATCTGCTTTGGCTGATCAAAATGTAGAGTATACGGCGTCTGTTCGGTTTGGATGATGTCAAATCCAGCCTTAGACAGCATCTGCATGATGTCATCAAGACTGTGATAATCAAGCCCGATGCCTGTCAGCGCCTTCATCTCATGCAGATTATCCTGCCCGAATGTGGCAAAGGCGAACATACCAGCATCTGGCAGCGCGTGATGAATGTTGTGGCACAGGGTCGGCAGATCCTTTATCCATTGCAGTGCTGAGCTTGATAGCACCATATTCACCCTAGGCAGATCGATGTGTTCAATATCGCCGATGATCAGCTTGGCGCGGTCAATGGCAGAATGCATGTCGTACAGATCGTTCAGATAGAGCTCATCTATCTGCCATAGTGGATGATAAAGTTTGGTCAGATTGCCCACGCCGCAGCCGATCTCTAGGATGGATTTGGGCGACGCACTGGGTGGATGCGCTTGAATGAGTGCAATAAGGCGCTGGCACATCTGATGCTGAACCAATGCAGACTGATCATAGGTGGCGTGTGCCTTTTTAAAATTATGCGCGATGAATTCTGTACTGATGTTGGCATTTAACAGCATGTTAATTCCTCAAGCGCTTGACAGAATTTATCAATCTGATCTGTGGTAATGTTCGCGGTCAGGCACACGCGAATGCGTGCTGTGTTCACAGGCACGGTGGGCGGACGGATGGGTAGCAAATAGAAGCCCCTGTTTTGAAGTGCCTCTGCCAGATTGATGGCTTTTTGATTATCACCGACGATGATGGGGATGATGTGACTGTCCGAAGGGCATTCATAGCCTAGCGATTTGATTTTATTGATAAAATATCTGGCATTGTCCAGCAGTCTCTTACGCTGATCTTGCATCTTGATTGACTGATTAAATACAAAAGCCGACCACAGTGCATTGATGGGTGGTGCGTTGGTGCTAAAAATCAAAGGACGCATGCTGTTAATCAGTAGCTGCTTGATGATGGCATCACAGACGATGAATCCGCCCACGCTTGCCCACGCCTTCCCGAACGTCCCCACCAAAAAATCAATCTCATCCATCACGCCCAGCGCCTCGGCTACACCAAGACCGCGATCACCAAATACGCCCACGCCATGTGCTTCATCGACATAGAGTGAGACGTTTGGGTATTGTTGTTTTAGGGTGATGAGCGCCTGCAGGTCGGTCACATCACCATCCATGCTAAATACTGACTCAGTCATGATAATGATGTGGCGATAATTGGCATGGTGCTTATCAAGAAGCTGAGCCAGCTGGGTCAGGTTCTGATGTGCATAACGGTAGAATTTCGCCCCGCGCTCTTTGGCCAATAAGATGCCATCAATCATGCTGGCGTGCACCCATTTATCTGCCAATATCAGTGTCTGATCATCTGCGATGGCAGGCAGGATGCCAATATTCATGTGATAACCACTATTAAAGGTCAGCACCGAGCGCCCATAGGCGGCTTGTAAGGCCTGTTCAAGCATTTCGTGGGCATCAAAATTGCCCGTCAAAAGTCGAGAGGATGAAGCCCCAAAACAAAAATCGGCGTGATGCTGATGAGTCTTGATGAATTCATCTTTTAGGTGTGAGCGCGCCAGTCCAAGATAGTCATTGCTAGAGAGGTTCAATAGATCTGTCTGAGGGCGAAAACTGCGGATATTACCTGCATTCTGCAAGGCAGACAGTCTTTCGTGATAGGGCGTGAATTTATCCATGAGCTGATTTCTTTGTCCTTATAAAGGTAGCTATGTTAGGGGAAGTTTGGCACAAATGCAAGTTAAGGGATAAAAAACCAAAATCTTTATTTTTCAATATATATGAAAATTATTATCATAAAAATAACTATTATTATTTACATAAATAATCTTTGCGTTTATACTAATGTAATTTTCAGAAGTTATGCAATTGTTTCTAGATGTTATTGATATGGGAGTGAATATGCCTGCTTTTAGACCAAAAAACCTTACCATTTGTTTGATTGCTCTCATGAGCGCGCCTGCACTCGCCCAAAGCGATGAAGAGATGCCCTCGGTGACGCTAGATAAAATCGTCGTCACGGCAGAGGCACAAGTCAAGCAGTCGCTCGGCGTCTCAAAAATTAACCAAACCGACCTAGAGCGTACCCCTGTCTCAAGCGACATCTCAGAAATCGTGCGTAAGATGCCCGGGGTGAATCTGACAGGTAACTCAGCGACAGGGCAGCGTGGTAATAACCGCCAGATAGACATTCGTGGCATGGGGCCTGAGAACACGATTATTCTGGTGGATGGTAAACCGGTTACATCACGTCATTCAGTGCGTTATGGCTGGCGCGGTGAGCGTGATACGCGCGGCGATTCGCAGTGGGTGCCCGCTGAAGCGATTGAATCGATTGAGGTGCTGCGTGGACCTGCTGCCGCGCGTTATGGCAGTGGTGCGATGGGCGGTGTGGTAAATATTGTCACCAAGAAAGTCAGTGATGACTATTAAGGTTCGGTTGAGGTATACACCAATCAGCCTGAGGATGGCAAAGAGGGAGACTCAAACCGCATCAGCGCCAGCCTAAGCGGACCGATTATTCCAGAGAAATTGGGTTTTCGTGTGTATGGCAGCTTTAATAAGACTGACATGGATGCGGTGGATATCAACCCGCTTGTTCCTTATACGAACGCTAATGGTTCAAACTATCTGGCGCGCGCAGCAGGGCGTGAAGGTGTTGAGAATAAAGACGCAGGTCTGCGACTGGCCTATCAGATCAATCCTGATCACGCATTGACCTTCGATGCTGCTTATGGTCGTCAAGGCAATGAATATTCTGGCGATACCCAATATTCTAACCGTGATTCTAGCGCGACGACCACAGACAACCAAGCCCAAAGCAACGCCTTATTAAACAGCCTGATTGGCACCGAGACGAACATTATGCGCCGAGATAGCTATTCATTGACGCATGATGGGCTGTATGATTGGGGTGATAGTAAATTTACCCTGCAATACGACCAAACCAAAAACACCCGTCTTGACGAAGGCTTAGCAGGTGGCCCTGAAGGGGTGATTCGTTCGGTGAATAATGAGGCGCCAACTTTTGAAGATACTAAGCTAAAAACATGGCGCGCCCATGGCGAGACGAGCATTCCTTTCACCTTTGGCGTACCCCAAAAAATTACCATCGGCGCCGAATATGTCAAAGATGAGCTGATAGACACCGCGAACATGGATGAAGGTACTTCAACTGGTACAGATGCTAATGCGCTATATGCTGATGCCTTCGTAACGGGCGATCGAAGCAAAAGCACCTCAGAGATTGCTTCAGCATACATTGAGGATAACTTAGAGTTGAACGAGAAGACGAATCTGGTGCTGGCATTGCGTTATGATCACCATAACAAATCCGGCTCAAACCTAAGCCCCGCCTTGAACTTAACGCATCATTTAAATGACAACTGGACATTAAAGGCAGGCGTGGCGCGCGCTTATAAAGCACCAAACCTTTATCAAAGCTCAAACGGCTATCTGTTAGGCACGCGTGGACAGGGTTGTCCGATTGATCTTGTGCCAGCAGGTCAGTGGTGTGTGCTTCAAGGTAATGAAAACCTAAAACCTGAAACCTCATTAAATACCGAGCTTGGCATCCAATATCGTGATGCAGTGACTAATGCCAGCATGACGTATTTTCACAGTGATTACAAGGATAAGATCGTCGCAGGTAACACGCTCATTGATAGCGTGACATTGCCTTACACGGCTCGCGGAACCACGAGTGACATGACCTATAATCTGTTGCAATGGGAAAACATTCCCGAAGCCAAAATCGAAGGCGTGGAAGGTAGCTTAACGTGGAATTGGGGTGATGCGCGCTGGACGAATAATGTCACCTACATGATGGAGTCCATCGATAAGCGCAGCGGCAATCCGCTATCAATGATTCCAAATTATACATGGAATTCGATTTTTGGTTATGATATTAACGATAACTGGGATGTGAATTTTACCTTTACCCAATACGGTCGCCAAAAGCCGCGCCAATTTGCCGAGAGCAACATCGAAAACTCTGCAAAAGATGGCTTATTGCACAACAAAGAAGTAAAAAGCTATAATATCGTCTCGCTCAATACTGGCTACCGCTTTAATGATTATCTAAATGGGCGCATCGGCGTGAATAACTTGTTTGATAAACAAAAGCTGCGTGACAACACGATTAGCCAAACCTATAATGAGCCGGGCAGATCTTATTTCGCCAGTTTAAAATATGAGTTTTAACCGTTAAGAGCGGATTTTTCCGCTCTTTTTATGACATTGAATGTCCAATAATGATAAAAAAGTTAGCAGCTGTCAGCTTGATGGCTTTGATGTCCCAAGGCTGTGTGACTAAGCCTATGAGTGAGCCAGTGACTTGGCAGCCTGCCACGATGCTAAATAGCCAAGAGACGATCATGTATTCATCTTATACGGATAAGGAATATTTGATTCAGGTGGCGACCATTGGCGATAGACCTGCCAACGGCTATCCTGTCATCTATGTGCTTGATGGCAATGCGTTCTTTGCGGCGGCATCGTCCATCGCTCAGATGATGCATGGTAAGCCAAGTGAACAAAATCCCAAATCCTTCATGGTGGTCGGCATTGGCTATACCTCGGGCAGGCAGTTTGATATCCCAAAGCGGACGCACGACTACACACCGCCAGCCGAAACGTATCCAGTACCAAAAGGCGAGCAAGTGGCTTTTGGCGGTGCTGATTATTTTCATGCCTTTATGGCGGATGAGCTGGCGCCCATGCTCGATAAGAAATTTGGCATCAACCCCAATCATCGCACGCTGATCGGACATTCGTATGGCGGATTGTTTGGGCTGTATGTGCTATTTGCTCGCAGTGAGAGCTTCGATCATTATGCGATCGCAAGCCCGTCCATCTGGTGGAATGACAAGAGCATTCTGGCGCATCGAAGTGGGCTGATTGATACACCTAATATCAAAAATGTCCTTATCACGCTAGGCGAGCAGGAGCTGACCGCGCGCCATCGCAATCCTAACGCGCCGATCACGAATCTGCCCGATAGCGACGCGTATTTGATGTATGAGTTTTTGCAACAACAACTGCCCAATGCCAACGTTAATTTTGAGTTTAATGAAGGTTATTCTCATGGTGAGAATGCCTATCCGTCCATCATACAGGGCGTAACGATGGCGTATCAGGCATGTAAGGCAGATCAGGACTGCTGATTCGTGGCTGGCTTTTGGCGATATGGATGGGTTTGACAGGTGTTCATGCTCATGCTTTTTGCCAAAAAGACAACCATTATGACTTAATATGCTTGCGCAATCATTACCAAAAGCCCAGCAGCCAATGGCATCCGCCAACGGTTGATGAGGGTGTGGTATGGCTGGAGCTTGCGCCGATTGTTATTGATGATAAACCGCCTACGCCAATTGCCATTCTGGGTAGGCAGTTATTTTTTGAAACCGCATTGTCATCAGATGGGCAGGTTGCGTGTGTGAATTGTCATGATCCACAGCATGGTTTTTCTGATCCAAGAACTGTATCGATTGGTGTGTATGGCAGGCAGGGCAGTCGCAATAGCCAGTCTTTGATACACCTAGGATTAAGCCCTAAGTCGCAAGGATTTTTTTGGGATGGGAGGGCGCACAGTCTGTCTGAGCAGGTGCTCATGCCATTGACCGATCCCAACGAAATGGACATAACGCTACAAAGTGTGCCAATGCGCTTGAATCAAAAAGGCTATCTGCCGAAGTTTAAATCGGTATTTGGTGAGACATTGACCGCTATTGAGATTGACCAAGTTGCCCAGGCTGTAAATGCATATCTCATTACTCTTACGCCTGTACGTACCCGATTTGATGAATTCTTGCTGGGTGACAGTGTTGCATTATCTGACAGTGAGCTTTTGGGGTTGCATGTATTTCGTACCAAAGGCAGATGCATGAATTGCCATTTTGGGATAACGATGAGCGATGATAAATTTCATAATCTAAATCAGACTTTAGCAGGGCGGCCGCGTCAAGATTTTGGTAAGTATGCTGTCACGGGAGATGCTGCGGATTTTGGTAAATTCAAAACACCGTCTTTAAGAAATCTATCCAGCTCAAAGCCTTGGTTTCATCATGGGCTATTTACAAATTTATGGGGTGTGGTGGCAATCTATAATGCAGGCATGACAATCCCATCTGCCAAAAATGCACCCGCTATTGCTCACGAGAATCACCTAGACCCACTCATTAAGCCTTCGGCGCTTAACGATGAGGAGATGGGCGCTTTGGTGGATTTCTTGATGGCGCTTTGATTAGCGGCACACCATCACATCAGGCTTATCGCCATTTACCAGATAATCAACCACCGCGCCATCAATGCAAGTATTAGCACCTGACAAGCTGATGGTATGACCAAAATATGGCGTATAAATCAAATAATCGCCAAAGCGATTCGCCATGTTCTTGGCGTTCGATAATGGCGTGGCGAAGTCATGCGCCTGTGCCACGAACAGTAGCGTTGGCGTGTCATCGCTGATGAGATTGGCGTCTAAGTCATCCGCACCATCAAAAGGCCAATAATAGCACGCATCCAGCAGTTCATCATCGCTGCGCTCAATGTCGTTATAGGCGGCGATTTTTTCGATGGCTTTTGCTCTGGCTAGGTAGTCGCTGCGATCTTTTGGGGCGGAATCTGCACAGTTAATCCCGACAAAGGCATCTTGGCTAAAATCCTGCTCGCCAAATTCTTGAATGAACAGCAATTCGTTGTATTTGTTCGTTTTGCCATGGCTTAGCTCATCAAGCATGACATACATCTCTGACCAAGTCAGTTCATCACCCAGATTATTCTCGATCATACCTAGAATCGCTCGCTCATCGATGGGGTCGTTGTTCTTGTCAGTGAGTTTTTGGGCGGAGAGTTTGGCGATTTTTGTCAAAAATTCACGATTTTGATCGTCAGATTGACCAAAGATGCAAGAGGTATCTTGATGGCAATTTGACATGAATCGATAAAAAGCAATCTGAGCGCCCGTCTGCTGATTCGCCCAAATCGTAAATAAATCCTCGCTTGTGTCCACCACACCATCTAATACGCCCGCTCTTAGGTGCGATGGGTAATGTTCGGCGTACTGGGCGACGATTTTTGTGCCGTAGGAGTAGCCGAGCATTGACCAGCTGTCGATGTTTAGCTTGGTGCGTATTTTGTCTAAATCATGCACAGTATGGATGGTACTGATGGATTTGATAAAATCCAGTCCTGAATGCGCCACGCACGCATCAACATAGGCTTTTGCGCCATCTTCTTCGAGTGCACCACCACAGACGATGGCGGTGGATGGCTTCACACCGCGCTGTGCGATGCCTAGTACGTGAAAATTATCTTTTAAGGTGCGAGTGTATTCATCATCAGACAGCCAGCCGATCATGTCAAGGCTGTGACCGCCCGGCCCACCGCTTAATAACAGCAAGTCTTTGGCATCGGCATTGGCTGATGGCAGGCGCGTCATGGCGATCGTGACGGTCTTGTCTTGAGTGTCATCTAAGGGCAGCTCAATGGCAGCGCACTGTAGCTGTGCGGGCGGTGGCAGGCTAAACCACGACCAGAATGTCGGGCGATAGCAGGAGCGCCATGAGATATCGCCTTGAGTCTGTTCTTTTGATAATAAATACCCAAAGCTCAGCGCTGCCGCCACCGATAAGATAATTAGAAGTGACAGTAGTATCTTAAATATAATCTTAAACGTTTTTCTCACGACAATGCATTAAACAAAAAATAAGTTATATTGTAGCATGATTTTTGGGCATCTTTTTGGGATTTGCCTTGAAAAGCAAGAAAGCGACCTTATTTTTTTGGATAGATTCTTAACATCATTGGAGAGATTATGAGCGACATTAACCAACATCAATTTGAAGCCGAAGTGGCGCAGCTTTTGCATTTGGTGACGCATTCTTTGTATTCTAATGCGGATATTTTTGTGCGTGAATTGGTGTCGAACGCGTCTGATGCGTGTGATAAATTACGCTTTTTGGCGACATCAGATGACAGCCTGTATGAGAATGATGGTGAGCTTGCCATCAAGATCGACATCGACAAGAATGCCAAGACCATCAGCTTTAGTGATAATGGTATCGGCATGACAGAAGAAGAGGCGATCGCCAACCTAGGCACCATCGCCAAGTCAGGCACTAAGGCATTCTTGGAGCGTCTGTCTGATAATGATAAGAAAGACGGTAATCTCATCGGTCAGTTCGGTGTGGGGTTTTATTCAGGATTTATCGTGGCGGATCAGATTGTGGTTGAGAGTCGCAAAGCAGGCGAAGCGCATGATGCCGGCGTGCGCTGGGTGTCTGATGGCACGGGTCGATTCACTACGGAGACCATCACCAAGCCAAACAAAGGCACGACCATCACCTTGCACCTAAAAGACGACTACAGTGCAGGCGAGCAGGATTATACCAATGAATACACCATCAAATCACTGGTAAATAAATACTCTGATCACATCAGCCTACCCATTCAGATGCGTAAACAAGTCTGGCAAGATGAGCTAGACGATGCAGGCGAGCCAACGGGCAAGGGTGAATATGTCCTAACTGATGAGTACGAGACCATTAATAAAGCCACCGCGCTGTGGACACGCACGCCCAGTGAGGTGAGCAATGAAGAATATGCGGATTTTTATAAGAATTTGACGCATGATTTTGATGCGCCGTTGACGTGGTCGCATAACCGTGTCGAAGGTCGTGTGCAGTACACCCAGCTCCTGTATATCCCCAAAAAAGCCCCGATGGATCTGTATGCGCGCGAGCAGCAGCGCGGTCTTAAGCTGTATGTAAAACGCGTCTTCATCATGGATGATGCCGAGCAGCTATTGCCGATGTATTTGCGCTTCGTGAAGGGCGTGATTGACACGGCAGATCTACCGCTGAATGTCAGCCGTGAGATTCTTCAAGAGTCGCGCGACACCAAATCCATCCGCGAGGGTAATGCGCGCCGCGTACTTACCATGATCGCAAGCCTTGCCAATTCTGAAGATGCGGATAAACAAGCCAAATTCGCTGATTTTTATCGTGAGTTTGGTGACGTATTAAAAGAAGGTCTGGGCGAGGACATCTCAAACCAAGAGCGCATCGCTAAGCTACTGCGCTATGCCACTAGCTCGGATGATGCCTTGAATACAGGCTTTGCTGATTATAAGGCGCGCATGAAAGAAGGTCAAAAGGCGATCTATTATCTAACCGCTGACAACCTAGCCGCTGCCAAGAACAGCCCGCAGTTGGAGCTATTTAACAAAAAAGGCATCGAGGTCATCTTGATGACAGCGCGTGTGGACGAATGGGCGATGAACTTCTTGACCGAATTTGACGGTACGCCGCTACAGAACATCGCCAAAGGTGCGGTTGATCTGGGCGATCTGACTGATGAAGCTGAAAAAGAAGAGACTCGCCAAGCCGAAGAGAGTCTAAAACCTGTCGTTGAGAAGTTACAAAGTGTCCTGGCTGATCGCGCCAAAGAAGTGCGCGTGTCGAGCCGTCTGGTGGACAGTCCTGCTTGTCTGGTCGTCGGCGATGGTGAGCTGACGCCGCAGATGGCGCAGATGTTAAAAGCAATGGGGCAGCCTGTGCCTGATGTGAAGCCCATCCTTGAGATCAATCCGACGCACCCACTCATCGAACGTCTAGAGGCATCGAGCGATTTTGATGATCTGGCGCAGGTGGTATTTGATCAAGCGCTCTTGGCGGATGGTGGTCAGCTTGACGATCCAGCAGGCTACCTAAAACGCATCAATAAACTGCTGCTGAAATAATCAATACCAATAAAAAACGCTCACAAGTTGGGCGTTTTTATTGATTAAGAACATGGCGAAATCAGATGGAACGTTGTAAAATAAACGAATGACGACAACTGACCATTGATTATGAGCGACTTTATTCCCGCCTTTAAGAGCATTGACTTATCTGCGCCTTGGCTTATGCCTTATCTGGGCATGCACCAAGCTTTCAATCAGGATTTACCAACGGGTGAGCTTGCTGATTGGCTCAACGCCTATTTTAAAGATCATGCCATCAAGCCGACATTGCATAATTCTGATAAGCCTCTAACCTTCGTCAACCAAGATGATCTGCCGCACGGCACGGCGTACGAGGCGCACATCCATGCGACCGCGAATATCCCAACGCGTAATAATCTACACGACTGGTTCGGTGCGTGCGTGTGGTCGGCATTTCCAAAATCAAAGTCGGTATTAAACCACGTTCACATCCGCGAGATGGCAAAGGGCGCTAATGAGCATAATGGGCGCAACCGTGTTCGTGATGCGATTACAGTCTTTGATGAAAATGGCGCGATACTCATGGTAAAAGATCGCGACATCGGCAGGGCATTGCAGAATTTTGATTGGCAAAATACACTTGTCAAGCCGCGTAATCAATGGCATAACCCAGCTCTACCAAGTGCTGACGATGCGGCGCAGATTTTTATCTTTGGGCATGCCTTGCTTGAGCAATTGATCCATCCGCGTAAGCCGCTTTGTAGCCATGCCTTTATTTTGAGCGTAGACGATGAATTCTTTGAGCTTGGTCTGGTGGATAAGTTAGCATATGTGGATGAGGTGCTTGCCATCAGATTAGATCAATGGCTCATTGATGGGGCGACACCAAGAGACCTTTCGCCATTGCCGATTTTGGGTGTGCCGTATTTTTGGGGCAATGAAGATGCGTCATTTTATGATGATGCGAATGTGTTTAGATCGGGGAGAAGGGCGTGAGTATGCATCAGATTGCATTGATTTTGCATTTATTGGGCGCGAGCATCTGGGTCGGAGGTCATCTGTATTTGCTCATACGCTTGATGCCTGGGTTTATTCGTCATAATGACGTGGTAGGGTTTTTAAAATTTGAAAAAAGCTATGAACCGCTGGGCATGGGTGCGCTGGCTGTACAGGTGGTGACAGGGCTTTATATGATGCATGACATTGTCCCTGTTGCTATGTGGGGTGAGCCGATGGGGTTTTTGTCAGCGCTGATTCATGGTAAATTGACATGGCTGGCATTAACGATCATTACCGCATTGCACGCGCGGTTTCGCATCGTCGCCAAACTTGAGCAGGGCATTTATACAAACAGCACCTTAAAGGTGATGGGCATTCATGTGGCGCTGATCTGTCTGTGGAGTATGGCGTTTGTGGTGACGGGGGCGATGTTTCGCGGCTAAGCGATGAGTCTTTTTATCACACGCCAAGCATCTTGATAGGGTGGCGCGGTAAAAAACAGCCCGATCATCACGGTATATAGCGCGGCATAATGAAGTGGTTTTTTGATTTCGAAGAATTTAAATGCTGTGCCTGCGGATTTTTTGAGCTTGAGACCTAGGGCGTTTACACTGTAGATCTCATCGAGCGCCAAGTGAATGAGCGCGCCTAAGAACAAGAATATCCCAAATACCCAGCTGACAAAAGCCGTCAGCTTAAGCCCGTAGAATGCACCATGCGCCACCAAGAGCCCAAAAATCGCCATATAAGGCACAGAATGCACCACCCCGCGATGCACCGTCAAGCGGCTAAATGTCTCAATGATCACAAAGCGAATGATGATAAAGCTGATCCCCCATAGGATTAAAGAGTCTAAAATCAGCTCGTTTTGTCGGTAGGCGTTGGCGTAGAGTATCACGATGAGCATGGAGGTGATGAGGCTACCCAAGAAAAACCCTCGCTTGGCAGAGGCGGAGTGATCTAGGTCAATGTCAGGCAGTAATCCGCCAATCGTACCAATGATGGCGCACAGCACGCCCGTTGTTAGCCCGAATAATTTGGCGTACACACCGCAGGCAGCGAGCACAGTGCTGGCCGCTGCCGCGACGGTGAGATGGGTGCGAAAATTTGCCATGACAGACCTTAGTTATTAAAAATCGCGCTATTTTAGCACACTGCTGACTGACTTTAAATTTAAATAATGCTGTCTAGATTTAATGGTGGTATCAATTAAAAAACGCCTTGATCTATCGAGGCGTTTTTTTTTGTGAGTGGGATATTACTCGATATCAAAGACTTTACCACGGTTCATAATCCCATTAGGGTCAAATACCGCTTTGACTGCTTTCATATATTCAATCTCGGCAGGCGAGCGGGTATAGTCTAGGTACGGCTTTTTGGTCATGCCCACACCATGCTCAGCAGAGATTGAGCCTTTGTATTTTTTGACGGTTTCAAAGACGTATTTGTTTACCGTTTGACATTTGGCAAAAAAGTCGTCTTTGGTGAGATTGTCAGGTTTTAGGATATTTAGGTGCAAATTGCCATCGCCAATATGCCCAAACCAGCAAATCTCAAAGTCAGGGTAATTATCCTTGACGATTTTTTCAATATCATTGATAAAATCGCCCAAATGCGTAATCAGCACCGACACGTCATTTTTGTAAGGCGTAAATACCGAAATCGTCTCGGAGATGCTCTCACGCAATTTCCAAAGCTCGTGTAGTTGCCCCACGCTTTGGCTCATCACACCATCTTCTATCAAGCCATCTTCGGCACAGCTTTCAAACACATTCATGGCGGTGTCTAACACGTCATCGGATACCGCTTCAAATTCTAATAACACATAAAAAGGCGTACGGCTCTCAAACGGCTCTTTGGCGTGTCCTGCCGATAAGACTTTATCAATGGCGACGCTGTCAAAGAACTCAAAGGCAGTCAAGTTTAACGCCTTATTAAACTTATCAAGCAGTCCCACCACCGACCCAAAATCAGGCACACCCAATACCATCGCCGTCAAATTCACAGGCTGCTTCTCAAGCTTAATCAATGCACGAGTTACAAACCCTAAAGTGCCCTCTGCCCCGATGAATAGATGACGAAAATCGTACCCTGTGGCATTCTTTAACATACCACCGTTTAATTCTAAAACATCACCTTTGCCAGTAACGACAGTTAATCCTAGTATTTGATTTCTTGTCATGCCATAACGAATGACTTTAATACCACCAGCATTGGTACCAATATTACCACCAATCTGACTTGACCCCGATGAAGCAAAGTCTACGGCATAGTATAAGTTCTTAGATTCAGCAAATTCTTGTAAAGCCTTAGTCACCACACCACCTTCTACTTCTACCATACGATCAGCTTCATAAAACGTCCCAATGGCATTCATCTTATCAAAACTTACCACCACCTCACCATTACTGGCAACAGCACCTGCTGACAATCCTGTACGCCCACCACTAGGCACTAAGCACACTTGATGCTCATTAGCAAGCCTTACAATCTTAGCCACTTCCTCTGTCGTCTTAGGAAACAACACCGCACTTGGTGCAGGCGCAAAATGCTTCGTCCAGTCCTTGCCCCAGTTGTCTAGGCTGTCGGGGTCGGTTTTGATTTGGGTGTTGTCAAGAATCGCATCTTGGCGTAGCTGCTCTAGAAATGGCGTGATATTCATGGTTGCTCAACATTAAAATCAATAAAAATAGAGCCCCTATTATAGCAGAAAACAGGGATTGGTCGGCGAAAATTCATCAAGAAAACAAACATTTTTATGCAAATTAAGCACGAAGCCAAAAGAAAAAAAGCCAGTCATGATAGACTGGCTTTTTTAGAATATTGGCACTCCATAGGGGATTCGAACCCCTGTTACCGCCGTGAAAGGGCGGTGTCCTAGGCCTCTAGACGAATGGAGCGCAAGGACTGTAAAACTGATTTTATCAAATCGCTTTACCAACTTTTGAACGCT
>NZ_JAAELD010000395.1 GCF_024227015.1 Moraxella sp. | reverse complement strand
TCTTGTTGAGATAATTTTCTTAGGTTGCGAATATATTTTAAACGTTCAGCCAAAGTATTCATTATACCACCCCTAACGCCCCAAGTACCCTATCCATCTCCCCATAAACACTTTCCGACAGCACCGCCTGTACAGGCAACACCCAAATGTTATCAAAAATTGCATGGTTTGGGTGCGTGCTAGCAAGTTCATGCAATTTAACCGCATCTTTACTGGTTGTAATGATTGGCAAATCAGTCAAATCAGCTAAGTCATCAAGGGCAAAATCATGATGGTCGCCAAAGGCACGCTCCACCACATCAAAGCCAAGCTCATTTAGCGTCTTAAAAAATCGAGTAGGATAGCCAATACCGCTTACGGCATAGACCTTTTGGGGTGGTAAATTTTTATCACTCTCTGATTTGTCACCTACCAAAAGCGGTATGGGCTTGCTTGGGGCTAAGTGCATAAGCAGAGCATTATCATCATAGCGTTCGGCTCGGCTGTCATGATAAATCACGGTTGCACCATTTAGGCGGTCAAGCGATTCCCGCAAAAAGCCCTGTGGAAAGAGTTTCTCATTACCAAATCCCCGCACTCCATCTACCACTATCCACTCCACATCTCGGTGTAGGGCGTAGTGTTGTAATCCGTCATCACTGATGATGAGTTGTAGAGTTGGGTGATTTTGTAGTAGTAAATCAATGACTTGCCCACGATTTACCCCCACCGCCATTGGCACGTTTGTGCTTTGGACGATAAGGCACGGCTCATCGCCGACTTCTTTAGGCGTGCTATCGGCACGAACCATTGCAGGACTACTGTCCGCCCGTCCATAACCCCGACTTATCACGCCCACGTTTACGCCTTTATCTTGCAGATACTTGATAAGAGCGATGATAAGCGGGGTTTTGCCACTACCGCCCATCGTGATATTTCCGATAACCATCACAGGAATGGAGGCGTGGTATTTGGCAAGTTTATCGTTATCATACAAGGACTTACGCACACGCCCCACCACGCCATACAGGGCGGACAGCGGAGCGAGCGTGGTTAGCATGGGGGATTTTTCTTGCCATGCCTTGGTAATGAGAAGTTCTAGATTTTTCATGGGGCGGTCGGCTCACTTTGCTCATCAAAGGTGCGTTCGTACATGGTGCGATACATACCGCCTTTGGCAAACAGCTCGTCATGCGTACCCATTTCCACAATTTGCCCTTTATCCATGACGATGATACGGTCGGCGTTTTGGATAGTAGATAAGCGATGAGCGATGACAAGCGTGGTACGACCTTGCATGACGGTTTCTAACGCCTTTTGGATATAATACTCGCTTTCGTTATCAAGGGCGGACGTGGCTTCGTCTAATATCAAAATCGGCGCGTCTTTTAACAAAGCACGAGCAATGGAGAGTCGTTGGCGTTGTCCGCCTGACAACTGCAAACCGTCCGACCCGATAAAACTATCATAACCATCTGGCAAATCCATAATAAAATCATGAGCATAAGCCGATTTACTCGCCTGTATGATGTCATCACGGGATTTGGCGGATAATGCCCCATAAGCGATGTTATGGGCGACCGTATCCAAAAACAGCGTAACCTGCTGATTAACCATGGCTATCTGTTCACGCAAGGATGATAATTTAATGTCATCAATGGGCGTGCCGTCTATCAGTATCCGCCCTGATGTCGGCGTGAGTGAACGAGTAAGCAAGTTCACCAGCGTGGTCTTGCCTGAGCCTGACCGCCCGACCACCGCCACCGTCTCGCCTGCCTTGATGTCAAGGTTAAAGTCCTTAATCGCCTGCGTGCCGCTTTCATAGGTTAGGCTCACATTCTCAAATCGAATATCGCCACGCAGCGTCGGGGTTAGCGTGCCTGTATCACGCTCTTCTGGCGTATCAATCAGCTCAAAAATAGACACACCTGCGGCAATGCCTCTTTGTAGCTTTTGATTGACATCGGTCAGTGCCTTAACGGGACGAGCAAGCAAACCTGCCGCCACCAAATAAGAGGCAAACTCCCCTGCACTGGTATCACCAAGCACTTCGGGGCGCAGCGACAGCCAAATCACAAAACACATCCCCGTCGCCATCAGCAGCTGAATAACGGGTGAATTGATGGCGGCGAGCACGGTGATTTTTAATCCTTTATTCAGGTTCTCTTTTGACGCCCTGTCGAATCGTTGCGATTCATAGGCTTGTCCGCCATAGTTCTTCACCACTTGATAGCCTGTGATTGCCTCGTTGGTGATGTGACTGACCGCGCTCATAGTGTCCTGAATGTCCATGGACAGCATGGCAAATCGCTTCGATACTTTTTTAATGATCCAAAAAATCGGCGGTACAATGACCATCAGCACCAAAGTCAAGCGCCAATTGGTATAAAACAAGAATCCAAACAACGCAATGACAGTCAAACCATCCTTCAATAACGTCGTGATAGATTCGGTAGTCGCCGCAGTCACCTGCTCCACATCAAAGATCAGCTTCGATGAAATCGTACCAGCAGGGTTGTTCAAATAAAACGCAGAAGGTAGTTTTAATAGCTTATTAAACACCTCCACACGAAGCAGATATACTAAGCTACGCGCCATCAATGCTGCATAATAACCGCCCAAGAACGCACCAACACCACGCAAAAAGAACAGCAAAATCACCAAAAACGGAAACAAAAATTTGCGCACGTTATCGTTATTATTAATCGCTTCGATGATGTACTCAAGCAGCTTGGCACTCGCCACTTCGCCACCAGCACTAATGGCAAAGCCAATCATCACCAAGATAAACGCCCACCAATAAGGCTTAAGATACGACATCAGTCGCTTAAATACGGCAAATTTATCGGCGCGTTCGAAGGCCTGCTTGCGGTTAGATGTTGCTTGAGTTGTGTGCATGATGGTCATTTTTATGAATGTATTTGATGATTTTGTTAATTTTAACAAAAAATAAAGAGGATTCGCCAAACTTCCTTGTTTGGCTTTTGTGATTTTTAGTTAAGTCCGAATTGTAACAACAGCCCTTGCAGCTCGTCATCATCATGAAAGAATATCTCAACACTGCCTTTGCCGTCCTTACCTTGTTTTAGCTTGACGGTGGCGCCCAGTAAGTCGGACAGTTTTTGATTCATGGCCTTAATTTCATGACTGTCGGAGTTGATTTTTTTGGCAGGTTCGGGATTTAGGATGGATTTTACCAGCTTTTCGGCATCGCGAACGGTCATTTTACCGTCGATGATTTTTTTGGCGATAACGGGTTGTTGCTTGTCCGATAGGGACAGTAGCGTACGCGCGTGCCCCATGTCCAACAAGCCCTCGGTCATATAGCCCTTGACAGTGTCGTGTAGGTTATTTAGGCGCAGTAGATTGGAAACGGTAGCGCGCGCCTTGCCCACCACATCAGCAATCATCGCATGACTCATGCCAAATTCGGTGTGGAATCTTTGTAGTGCTGCCGCTTGCTCAAGCACATTCAAATCCTCGCGCTGAATGTTCTCAATCAGCGCCAAGGCAATGGCGATCTCATCCGACAGAACACGCTCAATGGCAGGAATCTCGGTCAGACCTGCAATCTTGGCGGCGCGCCAACGACGTTCACCTGCGATGATCTCGTGCGTGACAGTGTCACTCGTCTTATCTTCATTCGACAGCAGCGGACGGATGACGATGGGCTGCATCACGCCATGTTGGCGGATCGAATTGGCAAGCTCATTGAGCGCCTCTTCGTTCATGTCGCGACGTGGTTGGTATTTGCCTGACTGCAGGCGATTTGGGTGGATCTGTACGAGCGTGATTTGCTCGCCATC
>NZ_JAAELD010000394.1 GCF_024227015.1 Moraxella sp. | reverse complement strand
GTGTGGTTTTGTGGGGGAAATTATGGCATTTTGGGTAAATTTTCGGTATGATAATGCGTTTAAATTGACAATTCGGATTTGCCATGAGTATTTTTGCCAACCATCAAGACAATCTAAAACTCTACAACACCATGACCGCTGATAAGCAAACCTTTGTTCCGCTAGAAGCGGGTAAGGTCGGCATGTATGTGTGCGGCATGACGGTGTATGATTATTGTCATATCGGTCATGCGCGTGTGATGGTGGCGTTTGACGTGATTTACCGGCATTTGATATCGCTTGGGTTTGATGTGAATTATGTGCGTAACATCACCGATATTGATGATAAGATCATTAACCGTGCCAATGAAAATGGCGAAAGCATCAATCAGCTCACCGAGCGATTCATCAAAGCCATGCATGAGGATGCAGATGCCTTGGGCTGTCTGCGTCCGAACATTGAGCCTAAGGCGACCGAGCACATCAATGAGATGCAGAATATCATCAGTACTTTGATGGACAAAAATCATGCCTATACCAAGGGCGGCGATGTGTATTATGCGGTTGATAGTTTTAAGGATTATGGCAAGCTGTCCAAGCGAAATCTTGATGAGATGCAGGCGGGCAGCCGTGTTGATGTGGCAGATGATAAAGCCAATCCCTTTGACTTTGTGCTGTGGAAACGCGCAAAAGCAGGCGAACCTGCCTGGGCAAGTCCTTGGGGAGATGGTCGCCCAGGATGGCATATCGAATGCTCAGCGATGAGCGGTTGCTGCCTTGGCGAGACCTTTGATATTCACGGCGGTGGGCATGATTTGCAGTTCCCTCATCATGAGAATGAAATCGCCCAATCCGAAGCCTGCACAGGTAAGACCTACGCCAATCACTGGCTGCACGTTGGCTTTATCAATGTCGATGGCGAGAAGATGAGTAAGTCTTTGGGTAACTTTTCAACCATCAAAGACGTACTTGCCAAATTCCACGGCGAGACAGTAAGATTCTTCATCTTGTCCAGTCACTATCGCAGTCAGGTCAATTTCTCAGATGCGGCGCTTAACGAGAGCCATACTGCCATTAGCCGCCTATATCATGCCCTAAAATCAGCCGAGAGCGTGGGTAATATTATCACTGATGCTGATGTCGTCAAAGCGGACTTCGCCAAAGCTTATGCTGATGAATTCGTGCAGGCGATGAACGATGACTTTAATACGCCTAAGGCGATCAGTACGCTGTTCTCGGTGGCAGGTGAGATTAATAAAGCTATCAAGGCAGGCGACAATGAAGCTGCCAGAAACTACGGTGTACTGCTTAAGACGCTGGCAAGTGGACTTGGCCTGCTTGAGGCGTCTGCCAATGAATTCTTGCAAGCGAGTCTGTCAGATGATGGTCTAAGCGCCGACGAGATTGAATCGCTAATCCAGGCACGTGCAGATGCTAAGGCAAACAAGGACTTCGCCAGAGCGGATACCATTCGCAATGAACTAAAAGACAAAGGCGTGGAATTAGAAGACAGCCGTGCAGGCACGAGCTGGCGCCGAATCTAATGATTGATTGACCAAAAAAAAGAGCGTTATAAACGCTCTTTTTTTTTGGGCCGGTTTACTCGTCTAGGCTTTCTAGGCGGATGCGCACCACAGGCTCGGTAACGGCATTTAGCTGTTCGATTTGCTTGATGGCTTCGTTCATTTGCTTTTCAAGCACTGGCAGGGTCAGGATAATAATCGGCACCAGTCCTGATTTATGAGCATCACGCTGTAAGATCGCATCGATATTAATGCCATTATCACTTAGGATGCGCGTGGTATCAGCAAGCACGCCAAGCTCATCTTTAACCGTTAGGCGCAGATAGTAGCCAGAGGTCATCTCGTCACTAGATAGAATGCGCGTATCTGACAGCTCCTCTGGGACGAATGCCAAGTGAGGCACGTCGCTTGGCGTTGCGGCGGTGATGACATAGATCAGATCCATCACGTCAGCCATGACCGCTGATGCGGTCGCACCGGCGCCTGCGCCATCACCATAATACAGAGATTGACCCAGCGGATGAGCATCCACCATCACGGCATTTTTTACGCCATTCACGTTAGCAAGTAGGGTGGTATCTGGGATGAGGGTAGGGTGTACACGCAGCTCGAAACCATTTTCGCGGCGAATGGCGAAGCCTAGATGTTTGATGTTATAGCCAAGCTCTTTGGCGTATACCACGTCTTGTAGGCTGACCTTAGTGATGCCTTCGCAATATACTTTATCGAACTGAATCGGAATGCCAAAGGCGATCGATGCCAGTAGTGATAATTTATGCGCAGCATCAATGCCTTCAACATCAAAAGTGGATCGGCTTCAGCATAGCCTAGCGCTTGAGCTTCCGCCAACACGTCACCGAATTTGCGGTTTTTGGTTTGCATTTCGGTCATGATGAAGTTGCCGGTGCCGTTGATGATGCCGGCCAGCCAGTCGATTTTGTTAGCGGCTAACGCTTCACGGATGATTTTGATGATGGGGATGCCACCTGCGACCGCTGCTTCATAACGTACTTGTACGCCATATTCTTCGGCTAAGGCGAAGATTTCATTGCCGTGCTTGGCAAGTAGGGCTTTGTTGGCGGTAACGACGTGTTTTTTGTGGCGGATGGCATGCATGATGACATCTTTGGCGACATCAGTGCCACCGATGACTTCAATGACGATGTCCACATCATCCGCTTCTGCGATGGCGAGCAAATCAGCACTTTGTTTGATGTTGCTGTCGATGTCATCACGATGACGACGCGTGCCAACGTGAGTGATGTTGATGATGTGCCCGCTGCGACGCGCCAGCTCATTGGTGTTATCTTTTAGAAGATTAACCACGCCAGTACCAACGGTACCCAGACCTAATACGGCAAGATTGATAGACTTATTCACGGTATCGTTTCTCAAAAGTTGTAAAGTTTAATGTTATAAATTTAATAATAATCACAATCGGCACCGATCAATCATCTATTCCTTAATTAAAATTGGCGTCTGTCAGCTGATCGATTGTGTAGAATAAAGATTGCTTAACTTAGCATAACTTGATAAAACTTACTAGCAATTTTCACGTGATTTTATGAAAATCTTATGAAAGCATTAAAAGCAGCTGTTACTTATCAACGATGTTTGATTGCCATCTTAGCAAGTTCATCAGCTGGTAGATAGCCACCGATCTGATAGCCGGATTCACTAAAGATCGCAGGCGTGCCACTTACGCCGATCGCATGACCAAGCTCCATGTGTTTTGCCACAGGGTTATCACAGGCGGGCGCGGTGATGTTTTCGCCTTTTTTGGCGCGAGTAATGGCGTCTTTTTGATCAGCGCTACACCAGATGGCTTGAGCCACAGGCACGAACTGCTCGGTTCTAGGCCATGCCAAATAACGAACCTCAACACCTTGAGCTGTGATGTCATCGATCTCGCTGTGCAGCTTTTGGCAGTAATGGCAGCTTGGGTCGGTGAATGCATACACGGCAGCTTTGGTCTCGCCAGCAGCAGGGTAGATGATCATCTCACTCTTATCAACCGCCGATAACATTTCTTTGGCGATGGTGGATTGGATGGCGGCAGTGATATCAACAGGTTCTTTGCCGCCGACTTTGGCGATCTGACCTTGAATGATGTATTCGCCATTGGCATCAACGAACATCGGCGGTGCTTCATCGAACATAACCCAGTACATGTTAGGCATGTCAGTCGGCATGGCGGATTTAACGGTGAGGTTAACGCCTGATGCTTGTAGGTTCTTTTGAAGGGCGCTAACCACAGCATCATCAGAGGGTAGAGCCTTGCTTGTGGTGGTGGTTGGTGTTGGTGTGTCGATATTCGTCTTGCTGTCGCACGCGCTTAATGCAGTCATGCAGACAAGGGCGCTAACCAAGCCAAATTTATTAAGGATACGGTTTGTAAAAATGCTCATTATAATGCCAGTATATAGCCAAATAAAATTTATTCATTATGCCAAAAATTACCTGCCTTTGCTAGCAAATTTTAGCGAGTTCGACAAATTAGCCAAAAATTACTTGCTTTTTTCTTAGAAATTTTGATACAATACGGCGTTATTTCATAACCTGCTTTCATTGAATGACGGTCATTTTCCGTGATTCATCGCAGGGCAACCACCAAGGAAATAACCTATGCTACGCATTGCCTACGACGCTCTAACTTTTGATGACGTGCTACTCCTGCCTGCCTATTCAGAAGTCCTACCAAAAGAAACAAAACTAACCACACGCCTTACTACCGACATCAACCTAAACCTACCAATCATCTCTGCCGCAATGGATACCGTGACTGAGTCTAAGATGGCGATTGCCATGGCGCAGCTTGGTGGTCTTGGCATCATCCACAAGAACATGGACATCGAGCATCAAGCCAGCCGTGTGCGTCACGTCAAGAAGTTCGAAGCGGGCACAGTGGCCGATCCTATCACCGTACATCCTGAGGCGACCGTGGGCGAGCTATTGCACATCACCAAAGTGCATAAGATCAGCGGCGTGCCTGTGGTAGAGCGTGGTACAGATCGCGTGGTGGGTATTGTGACGCATCGTGATTTGCGTTTTGAGACTAATTTAGATCAGCCAGTGGCGAATGTGATGACGCCAAAAGACAAATTGGTCACTGTCAAAGAAGGTACGCCACAAGAACAAATCAAAGCATTGCTACACGAGCACCGCATCGAGAAAGTGGTGGTGATTGATGATGATTTTCGTCTAAAAGGTTTGATCACGGTCAATGACTTTACCAAGGCTGAGAATAACCCTAATGCCTGTAAAGATGAAAAAGGCCGTCTGCGTGTGGGTGCAGCAGTGGGCACGGGCGCAGATACCGAAGCGCGTGTTGAGGCATTGGTTGCGGCGAATGTGGACGTGATCATTGTAGATACCGCTCATGGACATTCAAAAGGCGTCATCGATCGCGTGGCATGGATCAAGAAAAACTATCCAAACATCCAAGTAATCGGCGGTAATATCGCAACAGGCGATGCCGCACTCGCCCTGATGGATGCTGGCGCGAACGCAGTCAAGGTCGGTATTGGACCGGGTTCTATCTGCACCACTCGTATCATTGCAGGTATTGGCGTACCACAGATTAGCGCGATTGATAACGTTGCCAGCGCACTTAAAGATCGCATTCCGCTAATCGCTGACGGCGGTATTCGCTTCTCAGGCGACATGGCAAAAGCCATCGCAGCAGGCGCTTCTTGCATCATGGTGGGTAGCCTTCTGGCGGGTACAGAAGAAGCACCAGGCGAGGTTGAGCTGTTCCAAGGTCGTTACTACAAAGCATATCGTGGCATGGGTTCACTGGGTGCGATGAGCGGACAGAACGGCTCATCAGATCGTTACTTCCAAGACGCTAAAGATGGTGTTGAGAAGTTGGTACCAGAGGGTATCGAAGGTCGTGTGCCTTATAAAGGTCCAGTGACTGGCATCATCAATCAGTTGGCAGGTGGTCTAAAATCATCAATGGGCTACACAGGTTGTCAAACCATCGAAGAGATGCGTAAGAACACTACATTTGTAAAAGTAACGTCTGCCGGCATGAAAGAATCGCATGTGCATGATGTTCAAATCACCAAAGAAGCACCAAACTACCGCCAAAACTAAAAACAAAAAAATCACTCGATGCGATCATCGGGTGATTTTTCTTGTATTCATAAAATGGCGCACCTAGCGGGAATCGAACCCACGGCCTTCAGCTTCGGAGGCTGACACTCTATCCAACTGAGCTATAGGTGCAAAATTTTGGCTGCATTTGGATTTTGCAAGCGCAAATTTTACCAAGTTTTTATTAAAAATGCCACCCGCTCACCCAAAAAGTAGCTTATTTTTAAGAATATTACCAAAATTTTACCGATTTATTGAGATATTACATAAAAATCGTGGCATTTTACCCTGCTTTTCCCTTATAATAGCAGGGAGAAAATTTTAATTCGTTGGGGTGTGTTCGCGAATTTGCTAAACCACCCAACATACCCAGAGTGCATATTGCTCAAGGCTAAGACGAGATGATGACAATGAAAAAAATTGTAATGTTATCTGCCGCCGCTACGTTGGCGATTTTTACCATGGCGACCCAAGCTCAAGAAGCTACAACGCCTGCAGCCGCAGAAGCTGCCACTGAAACGAATCAACCTGCTACTGAAGTTGTTGCAGAAGCATCGGCAGCTGAAGCTACCACAGAGGCAGCGCCTGCTGAAGCTGCACCTGCTGGCGAAGCCATTTCAGAAGACAGTGACCACGTCAAAAAACTAATCGCACTACACCCCAAACTAATCTCACGTATCGCCCCTTATGGCAAGGTATGCTTTGATGGCGAAGAATGTGACATCAACATTACCGTTCTGGCGCCTGCTGTAGAAGGCGAGGCTCGTCCTGGTGATCAGCTTTATAAGGCAATCTGTGCTACTTGTCACGATGCCGGTCTGGTAGGTGCGCCAAAAGTTGGTAACGCTGGCGACTGGGGTCCTCGTATCGGCAAAGGCAAAGCAACGCTATACGATCACGCCATCAATGGTTTTAACGCCATGCCAGCGCGTGGTGGTGCTGACATATCTGACGATGAAGTTAAGAACGCTGTTGATTACATGATCGGGCAATCTAGCTAATATCATTCATCAATATTCATAAACATCAAATGGCTTAAATTCAATATTTGGACTGTTTGGTGTTTTTGTGTTTTATTTTAGTGATGTTAATCATTGATGTTCTTTAAAATAACGCGATAGCCCTTATTAATAGCTTTTTAAAAGCAAAGAAAATTTAAAATGACAATGAATGAAATACCCGCCCTAAAAGTCCGCAACCTTAAAAAAACCTATCCCAACGGCTTTACCGCTCTAAAAGGCGTGGATTTGACCGTGCCACAGGGCGAGTTTTTTGCCTTGCTTGGGGCAAATGGGGCGGGCAAATCCACGATGATTGGTATTATCAGCTCCTTATTTCCCCAAACGGACGGTACAGTGGAGATTTTTGGTGTGGATTTGCATAAAAATCCAAGCCTTGCCAAATCTCATCTGGGCGTTGTTCCCCAAGAATTTAACTTTAACCAATTTGAAAAGTGCTTGGATATTCTCATCACGCAAGCAGGCTATTATGGCATAAAAAAGAAAGACGCTCTGCCACGAGCCGAATTTTTATTAAAAGAGTTGGGACTTTGGGATAAGAAAGATACCAAGGCTCGTTCGCTCTCTGGTGGCATGAAACGCCGTCTGATGATTGCCCGTGCCTTAATGCACCGCCCTAGGCTACTGATATTAGACGAGCCGACCGCAGGGGTGGATATTGAATTGCGCCGTTCTATGTGGGATTTTATGGAGCGTATCAATAAAGACGAAGGCACGACCATTATTTTGACGACCCATTATTTAGAAGAAGCCGAACAGTTATGTAAATACATTGCCATATTAAATCATGGCGAGATTTTAATTAACACCGAGATGAAATCCTTGCTTACGCAATTGTCATTAGAAACTTTTGTATTTGATTTAAAAGATGAATTAAAAAATACCCCAACTCTTAATAATATCAGCCATAGCAATTTGGCAGATAACAAAACCTTAGAAATTACATTAAATAAAACCCAAAATTTAAATGACGTATTTACCCAATTAAATCATCTAAATATCCAAATTGTTAGCATGAGAAATAAAGCCAACCGCCTAGAAGAATTATTCATGGGCGTGGTGGATAGTCATTTTCATGACGGTAAAATGAAAGATGAAAATAAATTAAATAATGGGGAAAATCATGAATAATCAATTAACCGCCTTTAACACCCTATTATTTAAAGAAATCAAACGCATTGTTCGTATTTGGCCCCAAACCTTATTACCGCCTGTCATTACCATGACTTTGTATTTTGTGATATTTGGACAAATGATTGGCTCTCGTGTCGGAGAAATGGGCGGGGTCAGCTATATGCAGTTTATCGTCCCTGGCTTGATTATGATGTCGGTCATTACCAACAGTTATTCTAATGTCGTCTCATCATTTTTTAGCACCAAATTTCATGGCAGTATTGACGAAATGCTGGTGTCGCCCATATCCAAGCACGCCATATTATTGGGCTATGTGGGCGGTGGCGTGTTTCGTGGGCTTGCCATTGCGTTGATTGTGAGTATTGTGGCGTTATTTTTTACTAAGTTAAGCATTAGCAGTTTGCCAATTATGCTGATTACTATTATTGGCACGTCCGTATTATTTTCGTT
Source organism: Moraxella sp. (assembly GCF_024227015.1). Classification (GTDB taxonomy): domain Bacteria; phylum Pseudomonadota; class Gammaproteobacteria; order Pseudomonadales; family Moraxellaceae; genus Moraxella. The sequence goes on along the minus strand of NZ_JAAELD010000394.1, from coordinate 1,479 downwards.
GGGCGGATTTATCAATGCGGTATTTGCTCGCTCGTTTGATGATATTTCTATTGTTCCAAGTTTTATTTTAACGCCTTTGACTTATTTGGGCGGTGTGTTCTATTCATTAGAAAACTTATCGCCATTTTGGCAAAATTTATCCCTGCTAAACCCCATTGTTTATATGGTCAATGCCTTTCGTTATGGCATATTGGGTCATTCTGATGTCAATGTCGGTTATTCATTATTGGCGATTTTGATATTTTGTGCGGTGTTTTATGGTGTGGCATATAAAATATTAAAAGACGGTAAAAGAATTCGGCTTTCTTAATTTAATATTAAATTAAAATTTAACGATGTAGGGGCAATTTATTCGCCCAATAAAATCAAATAAAAGGCAAACACAAATGAGCATTCACGGCGTATTGGGCGAAAGCACCACCTATTCAAAAACCTATGACCCCACCATTTTATATCCCATTTCTCGGCAAATCGGACGAGATAAGATTTTAAAAGATGTGGGATTTGATTTTAATAACTGCCATGACGACCTAAAACATGGCGTGGATATTTGGCAAGCCTTTGAGTTGTCATGGCTAAATCCAATTGGCATTTCACAAGTGGCAATGGCTCGTTTCTCTATCCCTGCCAATTCGCCAAATATCGTGGAATCCAAATCATTAAAGCTGTATCTGAATAGCTTAAACTTTACCAAATTTAGCCATATTGATGAATTAAAAACCACGTTACAAAAAGATTTATCCGCCTGTGCGGGTGCTGATGTGGGTGTGGAGATTATTGCGCTGAGCGATGATGGGCTGAATATCCATGCGCCGGTGGGCATCTGTATTGATGAGGCGCTAGATAACGCTAAGAAAGAAATTCCGCTGTTGGATGATATAGATAATACATTCTTAAAGAATGCCAAGAAGGGCGCGCTAACTCAGTATAAATTCTATTCAAATCTACTGCGATCGAACTGCCCAGTGACTAATCAACCTGACTGGGGAACGGTGCAGATTGAGATAACGACTGAGTATGAGGTGGATTTTGGCGAGTTTTTGAAATACATCTTGTCATTTAGACAGCATAACGGCTTTCATGAGCAATGCGTTGAGCAGATATTTGCCGACTGCATGATCCATTATCGCCCTGTGTTCTTAAGAGTGCTTGCCAATTATACTCGTCGTGGTGGCATCGATATCAACCCTGTGCGCGTCTATCATCGTGATGTGGGCGAGGTTAAGCGTCTGGTGCGTCAGTAAGCTTAACTGTATTAATAGAAGAGCGGGCGGCAGCGCCTGCTTTTTTGTTATTATCGATAAACAAATAAAAACAGCCCTTAAAGATTAAGGGCTGTTTTTAGAATATTGGCACTCCATAGGGGATTCGAACCCCTGTTACCGCCGTGAAAGGGCGGTGTCCTAGGCCTCTAGACGAATGGAGCGCAAGGACTGTAAAACTGATTTTATCAAATCGCTTTACCAACTTTTGAACGCT
>NZ_JAAELD010000393.1 GCF_024227015.1 Moraxella sp. | reverse complement strand
CATGTGACGGTGCTTTTTTGCATTGAGAGAATCAGTTAGGTAGCTTTTGTAGCGACGCGATACGATCATCTAGGGTTGGGTGGCTGCGGAACAGATTGGCAATGCTAAAGCCAGTTGATTGACCGCTTGAGATGGCGAATGCTTTCATCGATTCGGGCATCTGGTCGGGGCGAGCTTCAGCAGGGCGAAGGGCGTTCAGCGCAGCGATCATGTTGTCACGACCTGCTAGGCGCGCACCCATCTCATCAGCGCGGTATTCGCGTAGGCGAGAGAACCACATCACTATGGCGCTGGCCAAGATGCCAAGCAGAATGTCCATCACGATGCTCGTCACAAAATAAGCAATGCCAGGGCTGTCGCTTTCATTCTTAAAGACTGCTCTGTCCACAAAATTACCGATAATGCGTGCAAAGAACATCACAAAGGCGTTCACCACACCTTGAATCAGGGCAAGTGTTACCATGTCGCCATTGGCAACGTGACCGATCTCGTGAGCCAATACCGCTTCGACTTCTTCGGCGGTCATGGTGTGCAGCAGACCTGTAGAGACAGCGACCAATGCACTGTTCTTGTTCCAACCGGTAGCAAAGGCGTTCGGCTGTGCATTATCAAAAATACCCACTTCAGGCATGCCAATACCAACCGCTTTGGCTTGTTTGGCGACGGTATCGACAAGCCATTGCTCTGTGCCGTTACGTGGCGTCTCAATGACGACGGTACCGGTAGATTTCTTTGCCATCCATTTTGACAAAAACAGCGAAATGATTGAGCCTACCATGCCATAGACGAGACTCATCACGGCCAAACTTGCATAGTTAAGACCGTTCGAGCCATGCACGCCGCCCAAGCCAAATACGCTGGACAAAATACCAAAAACGATGCTAAATACGACCAAAACCGCTATGTTGGTTAATAAAAATAAACCAATTCGCATCATGGGCTAGTTTTCCTTTTAAAAATAAATCTTGTGATAAGTTAAATACGTTAATCCAAAATCAGATTTTCATTAAAAAATCTGATTGATGGTATTATAAGGGTAAATTGGGAAAATTAAAGAGATTTTGAGCCTGATGCACAAAAAATAACAAAATCGTCGCATTTGCATCAGGCTTGTTTGATCACACGCCAGTCGGGTGACTGGCGTTATGTTGGATTAGTTGTTATTGACCGTGGTGTAAGTCTTATTTACATAGACGCGACCTGCCGCCTGAGAAAGCGTTGGTGTCTGCGGTGTGCTGTCGCTATCAGCATGAATGGCGGCTGGTGTCGGCGAGATGTCCGTCTGAGGCGCTGTATTCATCGCAAGCTGATAGCTGCTGCCACGCATGAGGTTGGTGTCATTGGCGTATAACGTCTGATAGCGGCTGTCGACCTTGCGCACGTAATTTCTGGTCTCTCTAAACGGAGGAATGCCGCCATAACGTCTGACGTTGGCATGCCCTGCGTTATATGCTGCGATGATGTGATCGCGGTTTGAGAATCGTTGTGATAGCCAGGCGATGTATCTCACCCCGCCTTCGATATTCTGAGCAGGATCCCAAACATTCATTACACCCATGTCTCTGGCGGTGCCAGGCATGAGCTGCATCAGACCTTGTGCACCTGCTGGAGAGCGGGCATAAGGATTGAATGATGATTCGGTGTGCATGATGGCTTTAACAAGCGCAGGATCAACGCCATGACGATCAGCAGAAGCGCGAATCATTGAATCGTAGCTGCTGCTGTTACTGATACCAGAGCTTGTATAAGTGCTTGCGCTGGCGCTGCCAAAGGCGCCGCTGCTGTAGTTTACGCTGCTGACTTGGGTGAATTTGTTCACGCCGCTTGAGTTTGGCTTGATGACAGTGAGGAGTTTATTATCCACATCAGCCGCCATAGAAGATGAGGCTGATAATAATACACCCACTAGAGTCAAAGGTAATAAGCTAATTTTCTTCATAAAGTTTAAGAATCGCAAAAATTGCGCGCATTATAGCACATACCGAATAAAGACACGATTTGTTATTTTGTTGGCGCTTGGTAACGAATTGGGCGAATTATTGCTTAAAGATTGATAATATTACTAGTCATCATGCACAAAAAATAAGGGCGCTATTGCCCTTATTTTGATTGAAAGATGGTTAAGGTCTTAGAAATCATGCGCCATATGAGAAGAAACGGTCTTCAATCGGTGCATATTCTTTCTCACCGGCAGGTGCGCCGATGCCGCCAAATACGAGCTGTGCGCGAAGCT
>NZ_JAAELD010000392.1 GCF_024227015.1 Moraxella sp. | reverse complement strand
GACCGCAATCGCTTGGTTATCATTTGGGGCTTCTGCCTCGCCGGTGTCGATTTTGTCGGTAATCTGACGGCGAGCGGACGTCGGCGTGATGCCATGTTCTTTGTTATACGCCATCTGTTTGGCACGGCGACGCTCAGTTTCTTCAATCGCCTTTTGCATACTTGGGGTAATGCTGTCAGCGTACAAAATCGCCTTACCATTGACATGGCGCGCAGCACGACCAATGGTCTGAATGAGCGAACGCTCCGAGCGTAAAAAGCCTTCTTTATCCGCATCAAAAATCGCCACTAAGCTCACCTCAGGCATATCCAAACCCTCACGCAATAGGTTGATACCGACTAGCACATCATGCACGCCTGTCCGCAGTTCGTGGATGATTTTCATCCGCTCCACCGTGTCAATATCCGAGTGCAAATAAGCGACTTTGATATTGTACTCTTTTAGATAACTGGTCAAATCTTCTGCCATGCGTTTGGTGAGCGTGGTAATCAGCACTCGCTCATCTTTGGCTTTACGAATGTTGATTTCCGATAGCACATCATCAACTTGGGTCAAGACAGGACGAATCTCAAGCTGTGGATCCACTAGACCGGTCGGACGTACCACTTGCTCTACGACCTGCTCGCTATGCTCAAGCTCGTATTGGGCAGGGGTCGCTGACACAAAAATGGTCGCAGGGGTAATACGCTCCCATTCTTCAAACATCAGCGGGCGGTTATCCATCGCAGATGGCAGACGAAAGCCGTAATTGACCAAGGTTTCTTTACGACTTCTATCGCCTTTATACATCGCGCCGACTTGTGGTACGGTTACATGGCTTTCATCAATAAATAGCAAGGCATCGGGCGGAATATAGTCAAACAACGTCGGCGGCGCTTCACCGGCAGGACGTCCCGATAAATGGCGCGAATAGTTCTCAATGCCGTTACAATAGCCAAGCTGTTGAATCATTTCCAAATCATAAGTGGTGCGTTCTTTGATACGCTGGGCTTCAATCAGTTTGTCATGCGCTCGAAAATACTCAAGACGTTGTTCAAGCTCGGCTTTGATAGTGCCACTGGCTCTTTCTAGCTTGTCTCGTGGGGTGACGTAGTG
>NZ_JAAELD010000391.1 GCF_024227015.1 Moraxella sp. | reverse complement strand
CCAACTTCTTTTGTCTTAAAAGTCCAAACTTCGGCGAAAACAAAAATGCCAGCACAAACAATGCTGTCTGCAAGGACACAATCACACCCCCTGTCGCCCCGTCTAGATAGTAGCTTAGATACACGCCAAGCCCGCTTGTGGTTACGCCCAACAATCCTGCGATGAGGATAAGCGGACGAAATCTGTCGGTGAGCTGATAAGCCGTTGCCCCTGGGGTGATGACCATCGCAATCACCAAAATCGCCCCCACCGTTTGCAGTGCCGACACCACGCACGCAGACAGCAGGCTAAAAAACAGTACTTGATACACTTTGGGCGACAGCCCCACCGATTTGGCGTGAATTTCATCAAAAAAGACAAGCAGTAAATCCTTCCAAAAAACGAGCAAAAAACCAAGCGACACCGCCATGACAATGCCCACTTGTATCATGTCGGTATCACTAATGCCCAAAATATTGCCAAAAATAATCTCTTGAACATTGACAGACGTGGGATTGATAGAGATGATAAACAGCCCTAACGCAAAAAACGTGGTAAAAATAAAGCCAATCACTGCATCTTCTTTTAGGTTTGTCAAAGATTTAACCCACAAAATCGCCAAAGACGCCAATATCCCCGAAAAAAATGCCCCAATCGCATAAGGCAAGCCGAGTGCATAGGCAATCGCCACCCCCGGCACGACCGCATGAGATAAGGCATCGCCAATAAGCGACCAACCCTTTAACATCAAATACGCCGACAAAAACGCACACACGCCACCGACCACAGACGACAGCACCATCGCTTTTACCATGTATTCATAGGCGAACGGCTCGGCAAGCAGTGCAAGAAGCTCACTCATGGCGTGTCCTTATTAGGGTTTTTTAGATTTGAATTTGGCGTGGGGCTGGGCGTTGTGGTGCTGGTTTTTGGGTTGTAGAGTTGTACGCTGTCGGCATTTGGGTTTTGGGGCAGGTTTTGGCGTTGTTTGGGGGTGTTCATGTTCACTTGTCCCACACGGCTTGCTTGTGCGGTCTCATCGCAATGGGTGCTTTCAGGCGTGCCATCATGCACCCCATAAAACACCGCAGGCACTTCATCGTCCGCCAAAATCGTAACGGCGCGACTATCATCGTCATCATGTAAATCCTTACCCGTCAAGCGAATTTGACGTAACACGCCACCGAATACCTTTTGCAAATTCTCTTGGGTAAAGGTCTCTTTGGTTGTACCGCTTGCCAGCACGGTGCGATTTATCATCACCACTTGGTCGCAAAATTCTGGAATCGTCCCCAAATTGTGCGTGGAGATTAAAATCAAATGCCCTTCGCTTCGTAAATCGTCAAGCAACGCCATAATCGCTTTTTCGGTTTTGACATCAACGCCCGTAAACGGCTCATCAAGCAGGATAATTTTGCTTTCTTGGGCAAGCGAGCGCGCCAAAAAAACCCGCTTTTTTTGACCGCCTGACAGCTCGCTGATTTGCCTGTCTTTTAGATGTGAAATATCCACCCGAGCCATGGCGTCCGCCACCTTTTGGCGGTCGGTTGCCTTGGGCAGTCGCAAAAAATTCATATAGCCATACCGCCCCATCATCACAACATCATAGACCGACACAGGAAATTGCCAATCCACTTCTTCGGCTTGGGGAACATAGGCGACAAGGTTTTGTTTTAGGGCGGTGTTAATGGACAAACCAGAGAGCAAAATCCGCCCTGATTGGGGTTTAATCAGTCCCATAATAGACTTAAACAGCGTGGATTTGCCAGAGCCGTTTACCCCAACCAAGGCACAAGTCGTCCCACCTGTTAAGGCAAAATTCATGTCAAAAAGGGCGTGATGACCGTTGGCGTAACGCACGGACAACTCCTGAACGCTAATGCTGGCAGTCAAATTGTGAGTGTGTGTCATACATTCTTCAATGATTAATTTAGAAAATATAAAAACTTGCTCAATTTGTATATTTTCTAAATCAAAAATTTGGCAAGACAATAGTACTCATCTTGCCAAATTATTCATTCGTTATTTTTGAGCTTTTGCGTCTTCAAACCCTTTTACCACCGTACTTGCCGTTACGTTCAGTAGGTCAAGATACGTTGGCACTGCACCGTCTTTTTCGCTTAGACTATCCACATAAAAGACACCGCCATAGTTTGCCCCTGTCTCTTTGGCGACTTGTTTGGCAGGTTTGTCCGAAATGGTGCTTTCGCTAAATACCACAGGGATTTTGTTGGTTTTGACCGTGTCAATCAGAGCCTTGACCTGCTGGGGCGTGCCTTGTTGCTCGGCGTTGATGTCCCACAGATAGGCTTCTTTTAGCCCATAATCTTTGGCAAGATAGCTAAACGCCCCTTCTGACGTAACGAGCCAACGCTCATTTTCAGGAATCTGGGCAAGTTTGGCACGAAGTGGCTCGTCCATGGCTTTGATTTTTTGGGCGTACGCTTCGGCATTTTTGATGTACACGTCTTTGTTTTTTGGGTCGTGGGTGATGAATGCGTTTTTGATATTTTCCACATAAATCAAGGCATTGGACGTGGACATCCAAGCGTGCGGGTTTGGCAAATCCTTATATGAGCCTGCCTTAATCGGTATGGGCGTGATACCGTCCGTTACCACCACCGCAGGAATATCTTTGGCGTCCGAGTAGAACTTTTCAAACCAACGCTCCAAATTCATGCCGTTGTACAAAATCAAATCGGCCTCTTTAACCTTGGCGATGTCCTTTGGGGTCGGCTCATAGTCATGAATCTCCGCCCCTGCCTTGGTGATGGACTCCACGTCTGCTGCCTCCCCTGCGACATTTTGGGCGATGTCCTCGATAATGGTAAAGGTCGTTACCACCGTCATTTTGTCGGTTTGGGTCTGCGTAGATGCCGCTTCATCAGAAGGCTTATCACACGCCGTCAAAACAGCACAAAGCCCAAAGCACGCTGTTAAAGTTTTAAAAAGTTTCATAACCACATCCATTAAAATAAATTCAAGAATACAATAACCAATAATGGCTTAAATAATAGCAACTGAGGACAAGATTTAATCAGTTAATATTAACCGCAAGACTTGCTCAACTATCAAATGATAATGATACGCATTATTATAAAAGCTGTCAAGTTACTTTATATCAACACATCATACCCATTGAATTATCATGGTTATATTGCGCATCATACAAAAAAGCACATCGATTGTAAATGATTGGCGGTCATTAAATACATAAAGATTAAGTACAATTTTTTAAATCAATGTCAGTTATCTTGGTGTTGGGCATAAATTTTGATATAATAAAATGTTTTTATTATTTTAGCCTGACTATTATTTAGGAAATTTTATGGTTGCAATTACCCTACCTGACGGCAGCGTCAGAGAGTTTGACGGTGAAACTACTGTCATGCAAATCGCTCAAAACATCGGTGCAGGGCTTGCCAAAGCCACCATCGCAGGGCGTGTTAATGGCAAATTGGTGGACGCAAGCGATCCGATCACGACGGACGCGACCGTACAAATCATCACCGCCAAAGACGCTGAAGGGGTTGAAATCATTCGCCACTCATGCGCTCACCTTCTAGGTCACGCTGTCAAGCAGCTATATCCTGAAGTAAAAATGGTCATCGGTCCTGTCATTGAAGACGGCTTTTATTACGACATCTACAGCGAGCGCCCTTTTACACCCGAAGACATGCAATCCATCGAAGCACGCATGAAGACGCTCATCGACCAAGATTATGAGGTCATCAAAAAAATGACTCCAAGAGATGAAGTCATCAAAACTTTCTCTGAGCGTGGTGAAACCTACAAGCTTCGCCTAGTAGAAGACATGCCGGATGAGACACACATGGGTCTGTATTATCACCAAGAATACATCGACATGTGCCGCGGCCCACACGTGCCAAACACCCGATTCCTAAAAGCATTCAAACTCACCAAGATGAGTGGTGCGTATTGGCGTGGCGATGCCAAGAATGAACAATTGCAGCGCATCTATGGCACTGCATGGGCAGATAAAAAAGAACTTAAAGCCTACATCGAGCGCATCGAAGAAGCCGAAAAACGTGATCACCGTAAAATCGGTAAGCAGCTGGGTCTGTTCCACCTACAAGAACAAGCACCTGGCATGGTGTTCTGGCACCCTAATGGCTGGACCATCTGGCAAGTGCTTGAACAGTACATGCGTAAAGTTCAGCAAGACCACGGCTATCTTGAAATCAAAACTCCACAAGTCGTGGACAGAAGCCTGTGGGAGAAGTCTGGCCACTGGGAAAACTATGCAGAAAACATGTTCACCACGGCATCAGAGAACCGTGATTACGCCATCAAGCCGATGAACTGCCCATGTCACGTACAAGTATTTAATCAAGGCTTGAAGTCTTATCGTGATCTACCTCTACGCCTTGCTGAATTTGGCTCATGCCACCGTAATGAGCCATCTGGCGCATTGCATGGTATCATGCGCGTGCGCGGCTTCACCCAAGACGATGCACACATCTTCTGTACTAATGCCCAAATCCGCACCGAAGCTCTTGATTTTATTAAGATGACTTTGAACGTCTATAAAGACTTTGGCTTTGATAACATCCTAATGAAACTCTCTACCCGCCCAGAAAAACGCGTCGGTTCTGATGAGCTTTGGGATTTGGCAGAAAAAGACCTTGGCGATGCGTTAGACGCCGCAGGACTTGAGTGGGAATTACAAGAAGGCGAAGGCGCTTTCTACGGTCCAAAAATCGAATTCACCCTAAAAGACTGCCTAAATCGCGAATGGCAATGTGGCACGTTACAACTTGACTTCAACCTGCCTGAACGCCTAGATGCCGAGTTCATCAACGAGCAAGGCGAGCGTGAACGCCCCGTCATGCTGCATCGTGCGATCTTGGGTTCATTCGAACGTTTCATCGGCATCTTGATCGAGCATTATGCAGGTTGGTTCCCAGCCTGGCTTGCGCCTACTCAGGCGGTCGTGATGAACATCACCGACAAGCAAGCTGATGCCTGCGAGAGCGTCGTAGAAGAACTTAAAGCTGCAGGATTCCGTGCCGTAAGCGACCTTCGCAACGAGAAAATCGGCTTTAAGATTCGTGAACGCACCCTAGAACGCATCCCATTCATGCTGGTGCTAGGCGACAAAGAAGTTGAAACTGGCACGGTTAATGTGCGTACCCGCGAAGGCGAGAACTTAGGCAGCATGAGCGTGGCAGACTTCATCAAGCACCTTGAAGGCGCGATTGCGTTAAGAGGTAGAGTAGAAGCTAGGGCTGAGTAACCTAAAAACCCATTCATCAACTGAATGGGTTTTGATTAAATATTGTTTTTATTTTTAATTTTCTGATAAAATAAATAACACTTAATTTTTTAAGGAAAATCTATGAAAACATTAAAGGTAGTCGCTGTTTGTACTTTACTTGCCATGAGCAGTCAAAGTTTTGCCAATGCTGTACCGATCAAGTTTGCCAAAGGCAGTTATTGCGGCAGCTTCTCAGGTAATTTTAAGGGTAAAACCTTTACCATGCAACTTGGTGGAAACCAAACACTTGAAATCAAAGGCTTGTATCTTATTGATCCAACCGTAAAAGATCCAAAAGGCAGAACGTTAAAGGTTGCTAATTGGGAGGGCGAAGATGAGGTTTATTATAATACCACAACAAAAGGAAAATATACTATCGCCTTAAGACCTATGGACAATAGCGGATATTACGGCGATATTCAATTCTGCGCTTATTAAATCAGAACCCATTCATCAACTGAATGGGTTTTATTAATAGACCCCTTGAAATCCACACACTTTTTAAGTAGAATACAAAATTATCTTTTATTTGGAGTATTACCCATTAAACCGTCCAACCGCTTAAATGTGAATGAAGAGATTCGCGCTAAAGAAGTCCGTCTGGTCAAAGAAGACGGCGAACAACTTGGTGTAGTTAGTTTGGCAGATGCCCTACAAGCTGCCGGTGACGCTAATCTTGATTTGGTAGAAATCGTTGCTGATGCCAAGCCCCCTGTTTGCAAAATCATGGACTACAAGCGCTACTTGTACGACCAAAAACAAAAAGCAAAAGAAGCCAAAAAGAACCAAAAACAGACGCAAGTTAAAGAAATCAAACTTCGTCCTGGCACCGAAGAAGCTGACTATAAAGTCAAACTTCGCAAAATCGTTGAGTTCTTGGAAGACAAGGATAAAGTCAAAGTTTCTATCCGTTTCCGTGGACGTGAGATGGCGCACCAAGAGATCGGTAAAGCACAGCTTGAGCGCATCATTCAAGACACCGAAGAGATCGCCAGTGTTGAACAAGCGCCAAAAGTCGAAGGTCGTCAAATGGGCATGTTACTCGGTCCAGCCAAGAAAAAATAATTTATCTAAAGTAGCTCATCAGCATGAGCTACTTTTTTATTTAATAAGCAAGGATTGTCATGAAAAAATATCTTTTATTGGCAGCTTTGGCTGCCGCCACATCATCCCAAGCCGCCGACTGGACGCCTGCCTTTGAGCATTTACAAGTCGGCAAAAACGACAATGATGATGACATAACATGGACAATAAGACAAAGCATATTTGAAGACATCCCCAAACCCAATCCTCTAACCAAAGAAGCCAGACAAGGTACCTATACTTCTATTCCAAAGCCTTATCGAAAAGACATGATGCCTGCGAAGTTCATCAAGGGCAAAGAAAACGAGGGTCCGATATTAAAAGGCATTATTCCGTTAAAGAATGCCACCTTATACGGCTATCCCCTAAAAAGCCTTAACTATGATCTATACTGCTACGAATGTGACGGTACCTCTTTTTATGCTACGTTTGCGCCCATGACCCTCTCTCAGCACAACTCTCTAGTTAAGAAGGTAAAGTTTAAATATGAAGGGGATATCTGCGGCGATCCACGTCACATAGCACGATTTGAAAGAGTTGGAAAAACCACCGTGCTTATTGTTGATGATGGCTGTTAATCAAGCCCTAAAGCAATTTCTGGAAAATCAACGCATCAATTTTTTGGTGCATTTTTTTGTCCTGATAGTAGCTGACTCTTGTGTCAATTTGATGAAAATCGAATTTTTTATATAACGCAATCGCTGCAAGATTATCCGCTCGTACCTCAAGCAAAATTCTCTCAGCTTGTTTTTCGATACAATGACTGGCAAGATGATTTAAAATTAAACTTCCAATGCCGT
>NZ_JAAELD010000390.1 GCF_024227015.1 Moraxella sp. | reverse complement strand
ATACTGACACCTCAAACGACAATCACCACACAGAATTCTACCGATCAGGTTAAGTCAGCAATTTTTGAGGCGGGTCTAAAGCGCGGTTGGATTATGACGCCTGCGGGTGCGGGTGTCATAAACGGCCGCATGGCTAGTCGTGGTTATAGTGTCAATATTCGCATTAACTATAGCGCCAGCGCCTACACGATTAACTATGTTAGCAGCACTAATCTCAGGGCTCGCAGAGGAAGTATCCATCGTAATTACAATCGATGGGTAAATAATCTGGATAATGATATTCAGTTACAGTTAGCGGCAAAAGCATTTAAATAAAAATAAGTCAGGATTAAGCCCAACTGATATTTGGCTTAACTTTTTATTAGAAATGACGATCAGGGATATCGACCCGTGACTGCACACTATAATTACGACAACGACAGCATGAGTGCTTTGGATGCAATTACTGAGGCGCAAAAAATTGCATTTGCTCCGATGTTATTTCAGGCTGCACTAAACTTGCGTGACTCTGGGATTTTAGCGTTGCTCGATAATTGCCGAGAGAAAGGCATTACGTTACAAGAGATAATTCTTGGTTGTGATCTGGATGATTATGCCGTTGGTGTTTTACTAGACATGGGAATGAGTGGTCACATTCTCTATCAAATTGATGGACGCTATTTCATGGGCAAAATTGGCCATTACTTGCTTCACGACACCATGACGCGCATCAATATGGATTTTACACAGGACGTCTGTTATCAGGGACTGTTCCACTTGAAAGAGTCCCTACAGCAGGGTAAACCTGCGGGGTTACAAGTCTTTGGTGCATGGCCGACGATCTATCCGGCATTAAGCCATTTACCTGAGCAGGCGAAACAAAGCTGGTTTGCCTTCGATCATTTTTACTCAGATGGGGCATTTAACGCTGCGTTACCGCACGTGTTTGGCCTCCAGCCAGCTAAAATTTATGATGTGGGCGGTAATACGGGCAAGTGGGCATTACGTTGCTGCCAGCACGATGAGCAGGTTGAAGTCACGATTATCGATCTCCCTCAGCAGATCGCCATCGCCCAAGAGAACATAGCTAGCCATGGATTATCTGAACGTATTTTCGTTCATGCTGCAGACATGCTTTCTGACGCCAAATTGCCCAATGATGCCGATATTTGGTGGATGAGCCAGTTTCTTGATTGTTTCTCTGAAGTTCAAATTATTGCCATCTTGCAGAGAATCGCGGCAGAAATGAAACCGGATGCGCGGATATGTATCATGGAGCTCTTCTGGGATTGTCAGGCTTACGAAGCCGGCGCTTTTAGCCTAAATGCGTCATCTCTCTATTTTACCTGTATGGCAAATGGCAACAGTCGATTTTACAGTGCGGAAAATTTCCTGAGTTATTTGCATAAATCTGGTTTTTACGTTGAGAAACAAATAAGTAACCTTGGGCTTGGACATACCTTGCTGATTTGTAAAAAACGCTGATGCATTTTTGATGCAGGCCGCAGAATGGCGGTAAACCAGGGAATATGGTAGATAATGGGCGAATATTTTCGTTAACGATATTTAACCCTGATTTTTGCTCATTTCTCCGCCAAGAGAGCACCCATTAATGAAGTTGACACTGAACATAACTGACTGGCAGGCCATGGCACCGGGTCTCGCGGATCGTGATGCGTGGCTCTTATGGGCTGAACAGCATCCTGCACGCGTGGATCATACCCAGGCGTTGGCGAAATGCAGCCAATTACCGATGATGACGGCCCGTCGTTTAAGTTCTGGTAGTCGTTTAGCGGTTGAGTGTGGGCTGGCTATTTTACGCCGCCAGCCCGTTGATGCCATCGTGTATACCAGCCGTCACGGCGAACTTGAGCGCAACTATCGCATTTTGGTCGCGCTGGCAACGGAGCAGAGTTTATCGCCTACGGATTTTGCTATGTCGGTGCACAATTCAGCGGTGGGGAATCTGACGATTGCAGCCAAACAACCGTTAGTCTCTTCTTCCGTTTCGGCCGGCGTTGACACCTTTCAACAAGGGTTATGTGAAGTTTTAGCGATGCATCAGGCGGGTTATTCTCGTGTGTTGATGGTGGATTTTGATGGCCTGATCCCTGAGTTCTATCATGAGATCATACCCCCCGCGATGCCGAGATATCCTTTTGCGATGGCATTGCTGATCGAGCCCGGCCACGCACTACGTTGTGAAACCGTTCCGCTCCTTCAGCCTGAATCCGAACCCGATTTACCTCAGAGCCTGCAATTTTTGCATCACTGGCTGGGTAACAAAACGTCATTTACGGTTACCGGTGAACGCTTTGGTTGGCAATGGAATCGGTAACCTCTGTGATAGCCGCTAAGTGTATATAGCCAATAAAAATTTTATGACTGTCGATGTGGATTGGCGAGCATTCGCCGCCCGCCAATGCCATCGGTCATTAGCCCTGATTTTTACGCCTGATAAAGGCAACATACTTTTGGATGTAGCAAACGATGCAAGAACTCTCTCTTGAAATAAAAAGACTCATTATTGACACCTTAAACCTGGAAGATATTACGCCTGATGACATAGAGACTGATGGTGCGCTGTTTGGCGATGGGCTGGGATTAGATTCTATTGATGCGCTGGAATTGGGTTTAGCCGTTAAAAACCGTTATGGCGTGGTGCTCTCTGCGGAAAATGAAGAGGTGCGTCAGCATTTCTATTCTGTGGCGACCTTAACGTCCTTTATTCAATCTCAACGTGCTTAATAGTTAGGTGACAATCAATGGAAAAACAAGATATCTATCAAGAAGTTTCTGGCCTTTTGGTTAAGCTTT
>NZ_JAAELD010000389.1 GCF_024227015.1 Moraxella sp. | reverse complement strand
TTGACGGTGGCAGTCGCAGCGCAGGCGAAGGCACACGCAACCTAGTCGTATTTGACGACTCAATAATCCAGACCTTAAAGCGCAATGACGAGGTGATAAATCCTTTAGAGAGTGGCGTTATAAAGAGTCCTGGCGGCAAGCAGGGTGGCATGATCGGTGGGCAACGCGCCCAAAACGCTGACCTTGACATGCTCAAAAAAGCTCAAGACATGAAAGCGCAGGGCGTTGATGCTGATACTATCTATGCAGATACTAAGTGGTGGTTAGACCATCCAGACGGTAAGCCACGGTTTGAGATTGATGATAGTGGGGCTAAGTGGAAAAGTAATCCAAACGCAGAGTTTCTGCCGGATAATTTAGACCACCCTAAACTAGACGCGCAATACGATACGGAACGTATTGTACTTCTGGATGACTTAAGCCTAAAAGCTAAAGGGCAATACGATAAATCAATAGACGCAATAACATTAGGGCAAACTTACTCACCTGATGATGCGCTATCTACTACTTTGCACGAGTCACAGCATGCTATTCAAGGGCGTGAGGGGATGGCAAGGGGTGGAAACCCTGTAATGTTTGCTAGAGATTCGGCAGACGCAATGGAACAGATTAAAGGTTATAATCTTAGACTTAGCGCCAACGTCAAAGCTAGGGATGAAATATCTAGGGATTTTTCTATGCCTATTGATCAGAAAAAAGGGCGATTATCTAACTTAAAGCGTGTTTATGATGGATTGTTGGATGAGAGGTCAAAGCTAGTTGAAACGGCGCAACTAGACCCGTATCAAGGGTATAGAAGTCTAGGCGGCGAAGCAGAGGCCAGATTAACCCAGCAACGCATGGATATGGGCATGGACGAGCGCCTATCTAACCCATTCTACAAAAACTACGATGTACCATTAGACGAGCAGATAATCCGCACCGGTGGCAAAAACAACCTATCCGCATCCCTCCCAATGGACGAAGCAAGCCGGATGCAGAGGGCGCGGGATATGGGGTTTGATACGGATGAGGTTTTGTATCATGGT
>NZ_JAAELD010000388.1 GCF_024227015.1 Moraxella sp. | reverse complement strand
CACGTCGTCTCTTTCAAAAAACCCAATCTCCTGCCCATCGCAGCCAATCTTCCGATCACGAAAGTCCACATATTGACCATCTGTTAATAGCACTTGATATACATGCAGGCATACCGTCTTATCTCCATAATCATGCCAAATGCGGCCCATCTTAGTGGTGGCATTCTCATTAATATCCAAACCCAGCTCTTCATCCACTTCTCGAATCAGTGCGGATATCGGGGATTCGGATTGCTCTATCTTCCCCCCGACAAACTCCAACTTGCCTCCTTGATGCTGATGGGCGTGTCGTCTGGCAAGTAAAAATTCATCGCCATACCTTAATACAGCCACTGCGACATGAATGGCTTTTTTTGAATTTAGGTCTATATTAGCCTTAAAATTACCGTTTGTCATTATTTTTATACCGTTTATCAGAAATATGATAAAAATTCTCAAATTTTGCAATTAGTATTTGCAATCTTTGGAAAATTTGCTATTATTAGCACAAATGATAATTATTGTTATTTAAAAATAAATAACATATGCAAGTTTAAAACAACTTATATAAATTATCATTTTGCGCTGTTTAAGTATTTAATTTTAATTAATCAAGCGCTTTATGTCCACAGTTTAAGCCAAAAGTGGCTCGGGAAAAAACCCGCAACCCACCAACCAAAAGGAAAACCGCCATGACTACGACAATCGCTCGCTACTTCAGTAACCGCGAAACCACTCGACTTCCAACCCTGCATTCTCAAAACCTGTTCGCGCTGACCAAGGAAGTGCGCATTGAGCATCAAGGTGAGGAATATCGTCTGCGCTTGACACGTAATAATCGCCTAATTTTAACTAAATAATATCACTCTATAAGAGCAGTCATTGCATGAATGACAGATCATAATCCATGCACAGCCATTTGGCGCAATGGATTAACAAACAATAAAAGCATTTCTCCAAACCAATAACACCGCAAAATCTGCGGTGTTATTGGTTTTTGGATTAATTTAATCCGTGCAATTATTTTATATTAAAACTTCCATCGATAAATCATATCGACAGTATTCTCAGCCGCGCTCGCCGCCTCAATATAAATGCGTCGTGTCAGCTGGTAACGCATGGACAGTTCAGATTCGGCATTGAACAAACCCACACCATAGCGGATATATAGATCAGGGCTGATATATCCTGTCACGCTCACGCTCGTATCATCAGAATTGCCCGATGCATCGATGGTAAGCCCCTCTAGACCAAATGCCTGACCGATCTGATTGGTAAGATTACGAGTGCCTGACAAGCCCAGATTCAGGCCTGCCGCAGCGAGGTTATTGGTGACCTGCGAGCGGAATCCTTGTTCTGAAATCTGACTGTCAGCCGATTCAGTGATGCGCCCTGTCACAATGGCGTTCATCGCCTGCTGCTCTGTCAAGCCCGCATCATTAAATACAGTAATGTCAGGGTTATTCGCCGTACCCTTGATGCGCACACCGACCGTCTGACCCTCGATTTCTTTTTCTGCTTCGATGGACAATCTAGGATTCGCAATATCGCCATTAAAGCGAATCTGTGCATAATTTAGCTCTAGATTCTGCCCAATGCCATCAATGGTAGTACGCTCTGACACCTGTACCACGCCCAATCCTCGCATCACTCCTTGATCAGCCTGAGTAATATGAAGGGCGCCCGCTAATGGTAATCGCGCACCCAACCCACGGAAAGTCACGTCATCGCCCAAATCAAGACCGATGTCTGCATTTATGCTCCATGGCGCAGTCACTGCCAGTACTTGCTCGATGTTGCCTGCGGCGCGGCGATCCAACACCGTCACATCAACAGACTCACTCACAATGTCTGCCGTCGCCTCAGGCGGACGAATGATGGCGCTTGGTACAGAGATGACGCCTTGGATGTCAATATATTTTTCAAAAGGACGAACGATCACTTCAATATCAGGCGTCATCTTAGCCGTTACTAGTGGCGGCTGACTCACGTCCAAATCCTCACCAGAGATGCGAAGGCGCGCCTGCAACGTCTGAGACCAATCAAACTCGCCCGACAGCTCGCCATCGCCCTGACCTGCGGTAAAATCACCCGTCAAGACAGCATTTGTGCCACGAATCTGAGCGTTAGCATTAATGTTACTTAGGTTAATCGGCACGCCTGCCACCGCAAGAACGCCATTACTTAGGTCGGCATTACCATAAAATAGCGGTTGGCTTAATGTGCCGCCCAGACCGCCTGCGATATTAGCCGTACCTGTTAGGGTTTGGAAATTCGGGAAAAACGGTCTTAATACCGCAAGATTAATGTCATTAATTAACAATGCGCCTGAGATTGGCTTTTGATTCCCTTGGAATGGATCGATCACCACATCAGCATAACCGCGCGCTGCCGATCCTGCGATGTCTGCACGTAGTTTTAGCCCTTCAGTAACGCTTTGGGCGATGATTGAGACGCGCTCATAAGACATCTCAACATAGGCACCATCTTGATCCAATCCCACGCGACCATTGTCCGAATACATGACCGCATTAACAGTAGGATTCGCCCCTTGCTGCCAATTCGCCTGCACCCTGCCATTTAAGGTAGACTGCCAATGAATGTCATCGGGTAATACTGCCGAGAATACCGACGTGTCTAGGTTCTGAACGACCAAGTTAACATTACCGCCGTTAGCCGAATATCGCAAAGTGTCTTGCAGGCAAATCAATCCTTGTTCAACATTATCAGTGCCTGTCGCTGTCCAACAATGCGCCGCCAAGGCAATGCTATTATCACTAATGCCATAGCTAAACTCAGTCGGCTGACGCTGGGTGAGCAGTCCGAATTTGCTTCGCAGTGCACCATCACTGAGTATGCCACGATAGCGTCTATTAGTCCGATCCAGACCGCCTTCCACCCTGGCATTAACCTCGTTATCAGGCGATTGCGTATTGATGGTCATGATGTGGCTTTGCTCTGTACCACGGAAATCCAAACGCGCCGAACGAATCACACGACCCAGAGCGATGATGTCTTTAACATCAACGAGCAGCTGACTGTCTGAATTGCCAAGATTGACAATCTTACCGAGGGCGCGCGCCTCCTGAGCGACAAAATCAGCCGTGCGAACGCCACCGGCTGCCACATCCACATACAATGTCGGCAGTGAATTACCATCATCCATTAAGATCACGCCGCCTTTAATCGCGCCTTGCGCATTTGGCAGGATTTGACTTAGGTCTGTGATGGACACACTGGTGGTCAGCTCTGATTTATCGCCATTAATCGCCAAGGCATTATCGCCTAAGCGGATGTTTAAATTATCAGCACTAAGCTTTTTGATGATGCCTTGGGTTTGGCGGGCGCTATTGTCAATTTGTCCACGCAGAGCCAATAATTCATCAACATTAGTCGGGGCTTGAGCGGTGATTTGATTCATATAAGCTTTCAAATCGCTTGGTAATGTCAAATCTGCAATCAGCGAACCTTCTGCACTAAATGACTGACCACGAAGCGTGCCTTTAAGATCCAGCTGATCTATATTTACCGCCTGAGATTGCTTGCGCCAGTCTCCACGCACTCTAAAACCGCCCGTCAAGTCGCTTGGCACATCCTGCACAAAAGCACCGACATTAAAGCGGTTCATGGTGGCAGACGCATCCCATGTATAGCCTTGTGAGATGTCTATAAAGCCGTTGGCGTGGAGTTCCCCAGCATCGCCCTTGTAGTCAAATGAACGCACATCATATCGCGCATCTTGACCTGCCACATCAAAAGACAACGCGCCTTTTGGCAGCTTATCATGGATGACTTCACCATCGAATTGCGCCGTCATATCTGATAGCTTCTGATTATCATAGCGACCTTTGGTGACCAAGTCGCCCGTAATCACAGCAATAAGGTTGGCGTTATCCCCGGCAAAATTCTTCGTATCAATCTCATCAAGACGAGCGCGCACATCCCATCCAATGCCTTGGGTCAAATCAATCTTGCCAGTCGCCGATGCCTTGCCAGAAGTCGTGTCCACATTCAAGCGACTGATCGTCATTAGATTCAGATCACCTGACGCCTCGATATCCACCTTGGCGAGCCCTACATGTGGCAGCATGCTCTGATTGACATCACCGTCGAATTTGGCATCAAAATATTTCACATCACTACCCATCAAGCGCACTTGCGCATTGGCCAAGCCTTTGATAGATACTGTCTCGTTATCAGCTAATGTCGCTGTCAGATCGGTGTGTTTTAGGTCGATGTCGTGAATGTTTAGCTTGCGATTTGAACGATCGCTGCGCATTCTACCCATGGCAGTAACATGCCCTGAGATCGCCTGAAATGGGGTTTTGTCAGGTGTGTCAAAATACGCATTGGGAATGAACCTATTGGTCGTAAGGTCAAATTGCCAAGCCAAAGGCTTTTGAGCGGTTGCCAAATCGATGCGCCCCACACCTGATAGATCACCAAGCACGCCATCATATTTAAAGTCGGTTAAATGAATGCGCTCGCCTTTTTCGATGTTCGCTTGCACCACATAATCGCCTTGCGGTGCAACAGACAGCTGCTTGATGTGACCGCGCGCATCGATGTAGGTACGCCCCTCTTCTAGGCGAATGTCGGCCGTACCGTGGGTGGAATGGATATTATCTATATTAGGAACATTGGCGCGAATGATATTGCGCCAATCAGCGTGAATCAGCCAAGGCGAGTTAGGATTATCCTGTGACTGCGACAGTGATGCGCGAATCTCTTCGCCATCTTTTTGATTCAGGTCAAATTCAAAGCGCGTGTGATTATTATCATCCAAATAATAATAAGTGACACCCAGATCGCCCGTTAATGTCTTAGGCAAGTACGCTTGGTAATCCTGATACTCAATCGGCAAGACTTCACGAACTTTGTAGCCATTACCGCTTAATGTCGCATGCAGCTCAAATTCATCCGACCACTCCATGCGGCCTTTGGCGGTCAAGGAACCGCTTGGCGTGTCCGCACGCAAATACGGAATGTCCATGCCGCCATCGCGTACCACCCCACGACCGCGATATCTGCCCGAAGGGATGTCTTTGGCGATAAGGTCTGTGTTAATGCGAAGTTCAATATTACTCACCACGCCATCAGCGGTAATGGTACCGTCTTTTAGGGTGATGTTCTGCTCGGCGGCATAGGGTAGCACCACTTCGTCAAAATTAAGCCTTGCGCTAAACGGTGAATTTTCATCCAATCCTTGTGCGATAAATTCGCCCTGAATGTCGCGTTCGTTATACTTTGAAGTTAATGTACCGAATGTACGCTTTAGCGTGCCTGATGCTTTGGCATGCAGCACGCCGAAATAGGCTTTTTTGATAGCGGTTACTTCCACATCGGCGGTCGCATTGAGCGGATAGTCGCCAGTCAGATCGATTTCGCCATGAATGCGACTGACAGCAACGTCATCATCATATCGAATTTTGGCGTCATTTAGCTTAATCTTCGTACCAGCCCAAGTGCCATCTTGCACATGGATGTCGTGTAGATAGATGGGGCTTTTGGTGGCCTGACTATAGATGATCTGCTTGGCGCTGGTGTTATCAAGCTTTAGCGTTACTGGCAAATCAATCGTCGCATAATCAAAAGGCTCGCCAGAGGGCGGTTTTTTATTGATGATGTTTAAAGTATCAATTTGACTGTTGACTAGATGCACTTGGCGCGCCAACACCGCACGCCAACCAAGCTGCACATACGCCTTATCGACTTGGATCTCAATGTTCTCGCCTTGGGCGATTTTGACATCTGACACCCACACACCATCTCTTAGATTACCCTCTGAGTATTTGAGCTGCGTGCCAGTTTCTAAGGCAATTTTTTCTAATAAGAACTTGGTCCCGCCTTGCGTGCCCATCGCATAAAATAGCAACACCAGCAATAACGCAAGCACCACAAGAAGCGTTAAAACAAGATAAAACAGATACGCTAGCCAGCTGCGTTTTTTTGGTGGCTTGGGTGATTTTGGTGCCTGCACGCTGACGGGTTCTTTAGGTGTGGACAAATCCGCCCCATGCGCGCGCTGGGCGTTATGATCATCAGGGCTGTGATTGGATTTGTCAGTCATATCAAAATCATCAAAAATATCAAAATAACGCGCCATTAAACCATAAGACGCCTAGTTTTTCAATCATGCATCAAAATGGCGTTCCGATGAAGAAATGCAGCTTAATCGGATGCCCTTCCTCCTTGACGCCTGTCGCCACATCAACTCGCACTTGCCCAACCGGTGATGCCCATCGAATGCCAAGACCTGCGCCGATTTTGGTTTCGTTCTTGAAGTTTTTATCGTAGGCGTTACCCACATCCGCGAACGCCGCCACACGCAGACCATTGAGCACTTCGTAGTTATATTCACCACTTGCCACAGCCAGCGCCTGCCCGCCTGTCAGGTAGCCTTTATCTGAGATGGGGGACAGGCTTTCATAATTATAGCCGCGAATGCTCTGATCACCACCAGCAAAGAAACGCAGCTTATATGGCACATCATCGAAATTATCCGCCCACAGATAGCCAGCATTGAGACTACCAATCACTTGATGAGCGCGATCCTTACCATAAGCATTATCACCAAAGCTATAAACACCGCCCACGCCTGCGCGCAAGATCGCCATGTTCGTATCGCTGATCACGCCTTTGGCGCCCACTTCAAGTGAATAATTCTGACGATAGCCTCGCATCGGATTTACCAGATTATCAGCAACTGTTTTGTTGATTGCAAAGCCTGCCAACAGCGCTTCTTGGGTTGGCTTACCATCGATGAATCGTACTGGCAAATCCTCCCAATACTCAACGGGTGCGCCCGTCTCAAGCTCATCCAAGCGATAACGCAAAGAATAGCTTCTGTTCCAGCCCGACTCTCTGATGATATTTCGGCTGATGCCATGTTGCAGCGTTCTTGTGCTTAGATCAAACGTTCCTAAAGCACCGCCAATCTTCTCTTCGTCATAACTCAAAAAAGCCCGTAATTTATCATTTAAAGGATGACTCATCGGCTTCGTGGCGTATAGACTTAAGCCTTTTTTGTTTTCTGAAAAACGGACATCCGCGCCTGCCTGGTAGCCGCTTTTATTGATGAGGTTATGCTCAAATTTAGTAATGAGTCGCACACCGCTGTCAGAGCCCCAACCCATACCGATCTGCGCGTCTCTTGGCTTATCCGACATCACGAATACATACAGGGGCACTTTCTTGTCAGCATAGACATCCTGCCTAGACTTACGACCTTCTAACACTGGCAGTTCTGCATCTTCAGGAATGTTTAATTCATCCGCAGATTCATCGGGCAAAATCATCTTCGCCACACTACTCACCGCATCACTGATTCGCCCTAGAATGCTGCGCGATTTTTTACGGGTGTCGGTTACCAGTAGGCGATCATCAGGCATGTTATATAGCCTTTGGGCTTTTTGGGTAACGCGCGCAAGCTTATCTTGAATGACCTCAGAAGTGGTAAATTCAATTGGCGCCACTTCCATGCTCACGCCATCGCCCAGATCGACAATCTCGCTAGCATCGTCAGAATTGCTCGCCGCGCTCTCAAAAGCAACTTCGCTGTTGGCAGGTTCAGGGCTTGGCAGCACCAGCTCAGTATTCACCGCATTAAAATATCCCGTCGCGAGCAGATTATTACTTAAATTACGGGCAGCGGTGCGGTTATAGGCATCACCCATATTAAAGGTGACGAGTTTTTTTAGTAGCTCTGATTTAACGGGCAATTTGGCAGGATCGGTGGTCAGCTTACCCGTCTCATCATCAAAGGTAAAAAACACCACCTCGTCAAATTCATATTGCTTACCGCTGTCATAGACCAAGCTGACATCGGCAACGCCATCAGGCAAAATGACATCGACTGAATTATTCAGCCATTTGCCATCAAAATAACCCTCTTCAGCACTCACATCAAGGACGCTCGATTTTGCCGCTTCGTAGTTGCCATGATGGAATATCTCATCTTGGTTTAGCTTGGCATCGTTCATCGCCTTTTGGTAAGATGGGTTATCAGCACCCTCTCCGCGCACTTCAAGCACTTGAGTTGCGACACGTACAGGCTCGCCAATGTCGTTAATAATCACATTAACTTTGCCAGCACCAACCTTGGTAATCTGCATGTCCACATCATAATAACCCACCGCGCGCGCTGCCGAATCCGCCGTCTGACGAAGTCGGGGCAATGCACTAT
>NZ_JAAELD010000387.1 GCF_024227015.1 Moraxella sp. | reverse complement strand
TAAAATATTGATTTTAAAATAATTTTAAAAAATGTAACTACGCCAAAGCTGCCTGAATGTCTTTTTCTAAGTCTTGTGGCTTGGTGGTCGGTGCGTAACGATCCAGTACTTTACCGTCACGACCCACCAAGAATTTGGTAAAATTCCACTTGATCGCATCGGTCAAGATACCGCCTTGCTCATGCTTTAGAAAATTAAAAATTGGATGGGTATGATCACCGTTCACATCCACTTTATCCATCATAAGGAAGTCCACGCCGTAGTTCTTTTGACAGAACTCACCAATCTCTGCGCCTTCGTGAGGTTCCTGTGCACCGAATTGATTGCAGGGAAAGCCAATCACGACCAAGCCCTTGTCGTGGTATTTGGCGTGTAATTCTTGCAATCCTGCAAATTGTGGTGTAAAGCCGCACTTGCTTGCAGTGTTTACGATAAGCAGAACCTTACCTTCAAAGTCCTTAAAATGTACGACATTACCAGTCAAATCATTGGCGGTAAATTCATAGATGCTAGACATAAAAATCTCCAAACTGATTGCAAGTGGTTGGTGTTAATTGGGTTTAAAATCAATGGCGATAGAGTTAATGCAATATCTTATGCCTGTCGTCTCTCTTGGGCCATCGGGGAAAACGTGACCTAAATGCCCGCCGCAGTTGCTGCAAGTAACCTCAATGCGTCGCATGCCGTGTGACAAATCAAGCGTCTCGGTCAGCGCGGTGTCGCTGATTGTTTTATCAAAGCTGGGCCAGCCACACCCTGAGTGGTATTTGCTATCG
>NZ_JAAELD010000386.1 GCF_024227015.1 Moraxella sp. | reverse complement strand
TCAAACCTGACAGGTTTCTAAAACCTGTCAGGTTTAGTTGTTACCGTTTAATGTCTCGCAAAGCGTCTATTAACAACAGGACGACACCAATACTGATGGCACTGTCAGCAATATTAAATGCTGGCCAATGCCATTGTTGATAATATATATCAATAAAATCAACGACATAGCCATAGATTATTCTATCTATCACATTGCCCACCGCTCCGCCAATGACGAGGGCAAGTGCAGAGGCTAACCAGTACTCTTGACGCTTGATACGGTTCAGCCACGCAATGATTATACCGATCACAATGATGGCGACTCCTGCTAAAAACCAGCGTTGCCATCCTCCAGCGTTTGCCAAAATGCTCCAGGCTGCTCCCTTATTGTGCAATAATGTCAAATTAAAAGAGGGCATTACTGGTATTGATTGATAGAGTTCCAAGGAAGCACTGATCCCTATTTTAGTGATTTGATCAAGTACAACAACTAACAGGGATAACCATAACCAGATTAAAGCACTTGATTCCCCTTTTTTAAGGGAGGGCAATTGAGAAAACCAATTTGTTTTAGGCATAATGACGTTGTTCACCTCCACCCACAACATTTTCAATACAACGCCCGCAGAGTTCGGGATGATCAGAATGCGTACCCACATCTTCACGATGATGCCAGCAGCGCACACATTTAGGATGTTCAGAGGGTTTGGCTTGAAGCCAAAAACCGTCACAATCGACAGCTTGCGCGGGTTTTGCACTGAGCGGATGTACATTTGCGTAGGAGGTAATAAAAACAAAGCGTAATTCATCGCCAAGCGTGTTCAATTGTGAAGACAGCGTCTCTTCACAGTAAATATCAACTTCGGCTTCTAAAGAGGAACCGATGGTTTCTGAAACGCGCAGTTTTTCTAATTCCTTGTTAACCGCCTCACGCACTGCAAACAGTTTTTCCCATTTTTCCGACTCGACAGCATAAGGAAACAAGCCATCGTACCACGACGCTTCTAATAATACGGATTCACCACGTTTGCCTGGCATATTATCCCAAATATCTTCCGCCGTAAAACTGAGTATGGGTGCAAATAAACGCACAAGGGCTTCAGAAATGTGATATAGGGCAGTTTGTGCGGAGCGTCGAGCAAGGCTATTGGTTTGACAGGTGTATTGACGATCTTTAATGATGTCAAGGTAAAGACTACCCATTTCCATCGCGCAAAAATGGTGGAGTTTTTGATAAACCTGATGAAACGAATAATCATTATAAGCTGCAATGACTTCTTTTTGCAAATGAAAGGCGCGATCAACTGCCCAACGATCAAGGGCTAACATCTCTTCAGGGGCAACGCAATCTGTTTCAGGATTAAAACCGTGCAAATTCGCCAGTAAAAATCGAGCTGTATTGCGTAATCGCCGATAGGCATCAGCCACCCGTTTTAAAATTTCATTAGAGACTGACATTTCGCCGCTATAATCGGTGGCAGCTACCCATAGGCGTAAAACATCCGCGCCCAAGTTTTTGATCACTTTTTGCGGGGCGATGACATTGCCCCTGGATTTAGACATTTTTTTGCCCTTCGCATCCACTGTAAAACCATGTGTAAGCACGCCCTTATAAGGAGGTGCGCCATCACGCATGGCAACGGAAGCGAGTAGTGAGGATTGAAACCAGCCGCGATGTTGATCAGAGCCTTCTAAATATAAGTCCGCAGGTACGCTCAGATGTTCATGGTTTTCCAAAATCGTCGCGTGAGTGACTCCAGAATCAAACCAGACATCAAGGGTATCTGTGATTTTGTCATAATT
>NZ_JAAELD010000385.1 GCF_024227015.1 Moraxella sp. | reverse complement strand
CCAAGCGATGATGAGCAGATGCTTGATGGGATTAAGCGTGAGGATGATAACTTTGTTCCATTATCAAGCCCGCCAGATCTGACGGATGACGATGAAGATGCTCGCCTCAAGGTTATCAACGAGAGCAACACCAAAAAAGAAATCGTCGTGCCTGTGATGCCATTGGTCTGATGGCGTTTGAAATTAAGAAAAATTTAGTTTGTAGAATGTGAGTAAATAATGAGCGAAAATCAAGGCTGGTTTAGCCGAATGAAACAAGGACTGTCCAAGTCTAGCAAAAACCTAACCGAGGGATTGATGAATGTTCTGGTTGGGGGTAAGGAGATTGATGACGAGCTGCTGGAGGAAGTTGAGGATCAGCTCTTGGTGGCGGATATTGGCGTTGATGCCACGAATCGCATCATTAAGAGCTTAACCGAGCAGACGGCGCGCGGCGATTTGATTTATTCGCATTCATTATATAAAGCCCTAAAAAAAGAGCTGGTCGAGATTTTAGAGCCTAAGGTTCATCCGCTACAGATCGACACTTCAAAAAAACCATTCGTCATCCTAACGGTAGGCGTCAACGGGGTGGGCAAAACGACCACGATCGGTAAGCTTGCCAAGCGACTACAGGGCGAGGGTAAGTCTGTGATGCTTGCGGCAGGAGATACTTTCCGCGCTGCCGCAACCGAACAGCTACAGATCTGGGGTGAGCGTAATGGCATCCCTGTGGTCGCTCAAGGGCATGGTGCAGACAGTGCTTCCGTCATCTTTGATGCCATGCAGTCAGCGCGCGCCAAGGGCATCGATGTGCTGATCGCAGATACAGCAGGGCGCCTGCAGAATAAGACGCATCTGATGAATGAACTTGAAAAAGTCGTGCGCGTCATGAAGAAGGCAGATGAGACAGCACCGCATGAGACGATGATCGTTCTGGATGCTGGCACAGGTCAAAACGCCATCAATCAAGTTCAGATATTTGGCGAGGCAACGCCACTGTCAGGCATTACCATCACCAAGCTAGACGGTACCGCCAAGGGGGGTGTGGTCTTTAACGTTGCTCAGAATACCGATGTGCCGATTCGCTATATTGGCGTGGGCGAGCGCATTGATGATTTGCAGGCATTTGATCCTAATGATTTTGTCGATGCACTGTTCGATGAAGAACAATAATAATCTACGAACCGCCCACTATTAAGGGCGGTTTCTTATGGATGGAATTTAGCATGGTTTATCTGACTTATGAGTCACCCTTTGATTTGCCGATGATGGTGCTGTGCGTGCATGAGGGTAGGCTGCGTTCACTCCATTGGCAAAATGAGCCAGCTCAGGCGCGATTTAACCTAAGTGCCGAACCATCTTATTTAACCTTGCAGGATTTAAAACTCGATGATGCAGACCATGTATTGGCCCATAAGGTGGTGACACAGCTCGACGAATATTTCGCGGGCAAAAGGCGTGCGTTCGATGTGCCGCTTGATTTGTCTTGCGGTACGCCTTTTCAGCAGCAGGTGTGGCGAGCGCTTTACAGCATTCCTTATAACGAGACCATCAGCTATAAGACTTTGGCGACCATGATTGACAAGCCCACTGCCTATCGTGCCTGCGCCAATGCCAATGGCAAAAATCCCATCAGTCTCATCGTTCCGTGCCACCGTGTAATCGCAGCTGATGGCAGCATCGGCGGATATACGGGCGGTATTGAAATTAAAGAAGTGCTACTTGGTGTTGAAAAAGGTGAATTAAAATATGATAAATCATCAAGTTGATGCCTGTAGTAAGACCAGAGATCTAAAATCCAAACTGATGACAAAAATACTGGCAAAAGCTATCTTAGGTCATGTATCTGTGTTATAATTAAACGATTATTTCAATTTTTATTTTCTTT
>NZ_JAAELD010000384.1 GCF_024227015.1 Moraxella sp. | reverse complement strand
CTTCGCATCTGAACCATCTGCAAGTGCTGCCAAGGACCTGCCGAACTGCCGAACCATGCATCATTCGAGATCGTCATGAGAAAATCGGTGTTCTTAGCATTATGGCGAGTGGTCTCAGGATATGCCACCTCATAACAGATGGCAGCACCAACGTTTTGCCCTTTGATGGCAAATGGTGCTTGTTTGCTTGAACCACTACTGATGCTCATCCCACCCTGCATGTTCGCCAAATCAGGCAGCAGGTTAAACAACCCTTCGAACGGCACATATTCGCCAAATGGCACAAGACGCTGCTTCTTATAAAGCGCCTGTGTCTCGCCAAGCACCGCCACACTGTTATAAATTGGTGGGTAGGCGTGCCGATTCTCATCGTAATTCTTAAGGTCGCGATAGATAAGTCCTGTCACCCAAGTTGAGTCGTTATTGCGAGCGCGATTAATCATGCCTGCGATGAATGGCTCGGCTTCATCATGGAACATCGGGATCGCCGCTTCTGGCCAGATGACAACATCCTGCCCCCATTCACTCTTAGACAGATCTTCATAGATCTCAAGTGTGCGCACACGGTATTCGGTCAGCCACTTCATGTCTTGTGGGATGTTGCCCTGCACCAAAGAGACAGACAGCTTCTCACCCGATGGCTTCACCCATTCCACGAGACCCAGCCCAAAAGACACGGCCAAAGTCAGTGCGCTTAGCCCGATAAAGGCAATTTTATGGCGGAACAGCTCAACCACTGATGCGGCAAATAATACCGCCACGAAACTTATGCCAAACACTCCCAAGACCGGCGCAAGTCCATTCATCCAAGTCTGTTCAGTGAATGCATAGCCTACAAACAACCAAGGAAATCCTGACAGTAGCCAAGTTTTTAGCCATTCTTGAATCACCCAGAACGAGGCAAATGCCAATGGTTGACGACCCAAGAAACGCACAAAGCCCCATGCAAAAAAGGCATGAAAAAGCCCCATGATAATCGCCATCACACCAATCATCATATAGGCAAGCCAAGAAGGTATCGCGCCATATTCATGGATTGAATTATAAAGCCAAAAAGCACCAATCACCCACGTACCAAACCCATACACCCAGCCAATCCAAAAGCCGCGGCGACCGCTATCTTCACCCACAAGTAGCGCATACAGTGCCATCACCGAGAACAGCGCCAAAGGCCACAGATAATAGGGCGCTAACGCAAAGCTAAACCCAAGACCAGCGACGAGCGCGATGATGAGCTTGATGCCTATGGGTAGACGAATGCTCTTGGCATTACTACGAGTATTGGTTGGGATGTTGGGATGATAAATAGATTTGGTGGTCATGGCGTGATTAAATATAGCTAAATTAACCCATTATTTTAGCAGAATTTGAAAGATTTAGCAACGAAATTACAACAAAAAACCAATAAGACCTAAGCCTTATTGGTTTATTCACTCAATCTAATCGTTTAGATTGTACTATTTGGGTTTAGCGTCATCTCAAGCAGATGAATGTAACGCCCTTCGACATCTACAATGACAATCTGCCAATCATTAATCCGCACCGTCTCGCCCTCTAGGTGGCTTACCGAGCCCAGTGCCTGCATGACCAATCCACCCATGGTATCAACATCCGCATCATCGAAATTCGACCCCAGAATGTCATTACAATCACTGATCAATGTCGATGCCTGCACGAGCCAGACGCCATCTTTGGTGGGATGAGGCACGATGTTATTAATATCACTGTCCTCATCGATGTCATCATGCTCATCAACGATGTCGCCCACGATCTCCTCTAGCAGATCCTCCATCGTGACGATGCCAGAGACCGACCCAAATTCATCAAGCACCACCGCCATGTGCACTTGCGCCTTTTGTAGTAGGCGAAGCAGTGTGTCAGAGCGTGCGGTTTCGTTAATGTATAGCGGCTTTCTGACGATGTCTTTTAAGAGAAATGGGTGATCAATGCCTTCAGCGCGACTCGCCAAAATCGGGATTAAGTCCTTAGCAAGTAAAATACCCAAAATCGCATTATCATCATGACTGTCAAACACAGGATAACGAGAATGCTCAGTCTCAAGCAATACCGCCAAAATGTCTGAGATGTCAGCATCACTACTGATGGCAGCAAGCTGTGGGCGTGGCGTCATGATCTCACGCACTTGGGTGGCAGGTAGATCCAGCACACCTTCTAACATATCGACCGTATCTGGCTCTAGGAATTGGCGCGAATCTTGAACCAATTTTAACAAATCATCGCGAGTTTCAGGGGCGGTGGACAGCCAACGTTTCAAGCCGCGCGTCCAACCACCCGAATGACTGTCGTCTGACATAAGAAGACTTCAACCTCTATTGTGGGAAATTTTTGGTTAATGTAACGGATTTGGCAGGATTATTCAAGCGTTATTTGGTTACTGCTGATATGCTCAAAGTGGTGGATTTTTGATTGATACACCTCTACGCCACCAAGAAACACAACAAACCATCAAAACATCTGAACAGGCTTATAAGTCGCTAAATCTTCACCCATCTGATGATGCGCTCTTCTATCTCGTCATCATCAAAATCAAGCTCAGAATAACAGCGGCCACGCACGCCGAATTTATCCATCGCCTGATCATGTCGCGCCTGCCCTGAGATCAGATAGTGCCAATGTGGCAAGCCCTGCCCTAGATGCAGTCGCTTATAAGCGCAGTGCCTTGGCAGCCACATCATGCCAGGCACCATCTCATACGTAAGGCGAATGCAATCAGGCACATAAGACTTACGATTGGCATAATCAGCACAATGCCCTGTCGAACAGTCCAAGAGTCGACATGCCACGTCAGTATATTCGGTAAATCTTGGATCGTCATCGTCCAAGAACTTCACCAAACAGCACACCCCGCACCCATCACAAAGCGCCTCCCACTCGCTGTCATTGAGCTCACTTAGTGGGTATTTCTCCCAGAAAAGCTCTCGCAATTGGCTTGGTTGTTCTGCTGATTCTCTCATGATGTTAGCTTATTAAAATTTCGATCATTGTAACAAAAAAGCACCATAAATTTAAGCCCAAACCCCATTGTCAAAGCCCAAAAATCCTGCTAGTCTAACGATAGTGATGATTTTGTAATTATTTTAATTAGCAAGGAGTGACCCATGACCATCCAAACCCTAACCACCATCGCCGCTGATGGCACTCGTCTATTAAGCCATGTCTGCCTGCCTGACACCACACCTGCGCGAGGCATCATCGTCGCGCCCGAATGGTGGGGCGCAGAAGACATCCACCCAAAAACCGTCGCCGAAGATCTTGCCAAGGCAGGCTTCGCCGCGGTCGTCTTGGATGTCTATGGGGAAGGCAAGCTGACCACCGATGCTGTCCAAGCCAATGAATGGATGAGCGCCGTTCTTAATAACCCAAGCGAACTCATGGACAGATGTCGCCGCATTTATGAAGATTTTATCGCTTTAGATGAAGTGGATGGCGCACGCATTGGTGCGGTAGGCTATTGCTTTGGTGGTAAGCTTGCCCTTGATATGGCACGCACAGGCATTCCTCTAAGAGCCGTCGCCACTTTCCATGGCAACCCAACGCCCATCCAGCCTGCTGATGCGTCTTTTGGGGCAAAGGTGCTGGTAGCACATGGCGGTGCTGACAGCATGATTCCCATGAGCGCCATCGATGGGCTAAAAGCCGAACTTGATCGCGCCAATGTTGACTATCAGATCGATGTCTATGATGGTGCCAAGCACGGCTTTACCAATCCATTGGCGGACAAGCGAGCAGCCAATAACGACATCGATCTAGGCTATAACGAACATGCCGCCAAAGCCAGCTGGGATAAGATGCTGTCATTCATGAATGAATATGTATAACATCCAACTAAAAAGCTTGTCACAATGACAAGCTTTTTGATTTATACAGCTAATCAATATCTTAGCATCCAATCATGCCTTACTTGGCGCATTCGCCAGAATCTGCGTGAGCAATTGCCAGTATGTCGCCACGCTGTCAATATGCACCATCTCTTGGGGTGAATGGGCGTTTTTGATGGTAGGGCCGATGGAGACAATGTCCATGTCTGGGTGGCTTTGCTTGATCAGACCGCATTCAAGTCCTGCATGAATCACCTTAATCTGCGGTTCATGCCCCAGTATCTGCGCATAGAGCCCAGCGGTCAGCGGCGTGATTAATGACTGATCGTCAGGATTCCATCCCACATAATCCCCTGTAAATTCAGCTGTCGCTCCCGCAAGGCTCGCCAGATTATCCAAGCTCGTGCAGACTGCCGCCTTACCCGATTCAACCAATGAACGAATCAGCAGATTGGCAGACAGCCCTTGCTCATCAATGCTCGCCACCCCAAATGATAGCGAAGTCTCAACCGTATCCTCTGCTAAGTCAGACTGACGCACCACGCCACTCGGTAGCACATTTAACAGACGGATTGCCTTGGCGGTATCTTCATAAGTTAAGGCAGCTCCTACATGATCTGCGTCAGCCACCTGACACATCACATTAGGTTCTGCTCTCATAATCTCGTTACGAACCACATCAAATGCCGCCTGCAAAGCCGCCACAAGCTCATCACGACGATCGGATGAGAATGCCAGCTTGACGCTTGCCTCTCTAGGGATGGCGTTACGCAATGTACCACCTGTCAGGATTTGGATGGCAAATTCACCATAAAAATTCGGCAGCACCTCCGCCAGAACACGCGCTAGCATCTTAATGGCATTGCCACGATTCTTATAGATATCCAGCCCAGAATGACCGCCTTTTAAGCCTTTGATGGTAAAGTTCAGCGCATCATCAAAGCTGTAATTTGTCTGTGTTAGCGGCAGATGAATATTCGCCTCAATCCCGCCAGCACAGCCGATATATATCTCACCAATCTCCTCGGTGTCGGTATTTACCATCAGCTTCGACTGTAGCTCGCCTGCCTGCAGCCCGAACACACCCACCATTCCCGTCTCTTCGGTCATGGTCAAGAGCACTTCTATTTGTGGATGCGCCAGATCGTCAGATTCTAGCACGGCAAGGCAGCTTGCCATGCCAATACCATTATCCGCACCAAGCGTCGTGCCTGTTGCCATCAGCCAATTTTTATCATCAGGATTGGCTCTAAGCAGGATTGGGTCAGTGCTAAAATCATGCGGCGTATCGGCATTCGCCTGCGGCACCATATCAAGGTGTGCTTGTAGTGCGATAGATTCGCGATTCTCCATGCCTTTAGTGGCGGGCTTAACGATGATGACGTTGCCCACATCATCACGGCGCACGGACAGCCCTCGCGCTTTTGCCCAGTCAACGATATGATTGGCAATCGCCTCTTCGTAGTAGCTTGGGTGTGGGATTGCGCAGATCTTGGCGAACCATTGCCATAGCAGGCGCGGTTCTAGATTCTCAACCGCAGATAGGTTCGTTTGATAGGCGGTATTATTAAGCATGGATTCTCCCATTAAGTTCATAATTTGGCTAATTTTAGCACATTCTGCTGCAGTTTATACATTTCATCAATCCATCATGGTTTTGTGATAGAATCTATGTAAATACCTTAATCAATGAATCCCATGAAGCCAACGCCAAACACCCCAAAGATCATATTTTTTGACATTGATGACACCCTATATATCAAGTACGACAACTACATCCCAGACAGCACAAAAGCCGCGCTAAAAGCACTAAAAGACCAAGGCATCATCGTCGCTATCGCCACAGGTCGCGGCATGTGCGTGTTCCCACCTTGCATTAATGATTTGATTGATGAGGTCGGCATTGATTTATTTGTTACCATCAATGGGCAATATAATGAGTTTAAAGGCGAATTATTGACCCATTTCCCATTAAATTCCCGACAAATTCAAGACACCACCCATTACCTAAAAACCAATCAAATCGCCCACGGCTACATGACTAAAGATGAAATCGTCGCATTCGATGAGAACCAGTACATGAAGAATGCGCTGCAATCATTACACATCCCCTATCGTGTCGCTGACGACTTTGAATTTGCGACGCCCATTTATCAGATTTTGGCATTTTACGAAAATAACGAAAACGCCAGCACCACCCTACAAGATGGACTAAACGATGACCTAAAGACCGTGCGTTGGCACATCTCGGGTGTGGACATCCTAGACATCCATGGCTCAAAGGCGCGCGGAATACAAGCAGTATTGGATGCATTGGGACTGGACATGGCGGATGCGTGGGCATTCGGCGATGGTCTAAATGACATCGAGATGCTCTCATCGGTCGGCTTTGGCGTGGCGATGGATAACGCCCACCCTGACCTAAAAGCCGTGGCGGATTACGTGTGCCCTAAGCATATCGAAGATGGAATCTTTGAAGGGCTGAAAGCTTTGGGATTGGTTTAATGGCAAAACTAATACACCAAATAATCCACGCTTGGCAAGTCAAAAGATGGATGGGTAGACATATCCACAAGGACGATTTCGTTATCGTTTAGGATATAATAACAAAAAGACAAACCGCCTAGGCGATTTGTCTTTTTAGTAATAAAACAAATACTTATCTCATCGTAACAAACTCTTCCGATCCTGTCGGGTGAATGGCAACGGTGTTATCAAAATCACGCTTGGTTGCTCCCATTTTTATGGCAACGGCAAAACCTTGAATCATCTCGTCCACACCAAAGCCCACGCCATGCAAGCCGACCACCTTTTCATCATCGCCCACGCACACCAATTTCATGCGACATGGCTCACGATGGGCGGTAATGGCAGAATACATGGGCGTGAAATTGGATTTATAAACCTTGACCGCCTCCGCTCCATATTCCTCAACTGCCTCATGCTCGGTCATACCCACCGTACCAATGGGCGGATGACTAAACACGACCGTGGCGACATTGCTATAATCTAGGTGTTCATCAGGCTTGTTGTTAAACAGGCGTTCGGATAGTCTGCGACCGCTTGCCACCGCCACAGGGGTCAGCTCAATGCCATTTTCAATAATATCACCCACCGCATAAATGCCGTCCACCGTGGTGTTTTGGAATTTATCCACGATGATTTGCCCCTTTTCGTTGGTTGCCACACCCGTTCTGTGCAAGTCAATGACATCAGTCGCTGGCACACGCCCTGTCGCCCAAATCAGGCAGTCCACATTTAGGGTTTCGCCATTGTCAAAATACACGGTCAAACCGTCATTTTTTTCAATTTTAACAGGGTTTACGCCCGTGTGGAACGTAACGCCGTCTTTGACCATGACATCTTGTAAGACTTCTACAATATCTTTATCAAAACTCTTTAAAATACCGCTACGTACGCACAAATGCGTATCCACGCCCAAGGCATTCATCACGCCTGCAATCTCAACGCCAATGTAGCCACCACCAACAATCGCCACCGATTTTGGCAATTCGGTCAAATCAAAAAAACCGTCCGAGTCAATGCCGTATTCTGCCCCCTGTATGTTGGGACAGTGTGGACGACCACCTGTGGCAATCAAAATATGGTCAGCGGTAATGGTCTCGGTCTCGCCATTGTCATAGCTGACTTCTACCGAATTTTTGTCAAGAAATTTGGCAAAGCCGTTGATGAGCGTTACGCCATTTTTTTCAAAGGTGTTTTTATAAGATTGATGAATGCGGTTGATGTAGGCGGTGCGGTTTTCAACGAGTTTGGCAAAATTAAAGTTTTTGACGTCCAAATCAAAGCCATAATCAGGGGCATAGTTGTGAATGGCGGTTGCCATGTTTGCCCCATACCACAGCACTTTTTTGGGGACACAGCCCACGTTGACGCACGTTCCGCCAACATGGCGGGCTTCAATCACGGCAACTTTCTTACCGTACATACTGGCACGGTTAGCAGAAGCGATACCACCACTGCCACCACCGATGGTAATATAATCAAAATGTCTGGTCATGGTTATTTTCCTATCTATTTAGAAATTTGATTTATTATATCACAAAAACCAAACCGCCTATGTTTAGACGGTTTGGTTTTTTGAATACTTAGATTTAATGAACGCAAAATTAGAACAGCACACGCACACGGATGGTCTCAGGCACAGCGCGCAGACGCTCCATGGCCTTGGCAGAATCGTTATCATCAACGTCCATCACCAGATAACCCACATCGCCACGAGTCATCAAAGACTGTGCAGCGATGTTAATGCCTGCATCAGCAAATGATGCGTTGATTTGCGATAGTACGCCTGGGACGTTGCGGTGAATGTGTAGCAGACGGTGCGTGCCTGCGGTGAACGGGATAGACACGTTCGGAAAATTAACCGCGCTGGTGGTGTCGCCTTGATCCGAATATTTAACAAATTTCTCAGCAACTTCCAGACCGATGTTCGCTTGAGCTTCTTGAGTTGAGCCACCAACGTGTGGTGTTAGGATGACATTGTCAAATTCACGAAGCGGTGATACGAACTCTTCATCAGCAGATTTTGGCTCTTTTG
Organism: Moraxella sp.; assembly: GCF_024227015.1. GTDB lineage: Bacteria > Pseudomonadota > Gammaproteobacteria > Pseudomonadales > Moraxellaceae > Moraxella. Next base: position 1,982 of record NZ_JAAELD010000384.1, on the reverse strand, counting down.
GAAATACGTCAATCGCCGCACCCAAGATTTTACCGCTCTTAAGCGCATCTGCCAGCGCATCGATGTCCACACAGCCGCCACGTGCTGCGTTGATGAAGAACGCGCCGTCTTTCATTTTGTCAAATTCAGCCTTGGTCATCATGTTGCGCGTGCTTGGTAGGTCAGGCACGTGTAGCGTTACCACGTCTGCTTTAGCAAATAGTTCATCCAAGCTGCCGACCTGTACTGCGTTACCTAGAGGAAGCTTGGTAACAGCGTCATGATAGATGACATTCATGCCCAAGCTCTCAGCAAGTACTGACAATTGTGAACCGATAGAGCCATAGCCAACGATACCCATGGTCTTGCCACGCACTTCATAGCTGTCTTTGGCAGACTTGTTCCAGCCGCCACGATGCACAACAGCGTTCTTCTCTGGCACGCCGCGCATCAGCATGATGGTCTCAGCCAACACCAATTCTGCCACCGAACGCGTGTTAGAATATGGCGCGTTAAATACAGGGATACCCAGTTCAAGCGCAGCGTCTAGATCAACTTGGTTCGTGCCGATGCAGTAGCAGCCGATAGCGATAAGTTTTTCGGCGGCTTCTAGTACTTTGCGAGTTAGCTGGGTGCGTGAACGAATGCCCACGAAATGCGCGTCTTTGATTTTTTCGATCAGCTCAGCTTCATCAAGTGCTGATTTGATGTATTCGATGTTGGTATAGCCTGCAGCGTTCAATGTTTTTAGGGCGTTATCATGTACGCCTTCTAACAACAAAAAGCGAATTTTGTCTTTTTGAAGAGATAAAGTCATGGAAAAATCCTTAAAGAAGTAGCAAAGCAAAAAGACAGTTATACACCGAATGTCCAAATTTTGCAATGCGCAATCATCAAAATAACAGGAAATTTTCTGATGTCATCTTGAAAATATCCCACGTTATGCAAATACCTACTAAAACGCCATTTGCAATATTCTATGAACAAAAAAGCCCATCGTTGGATGAGCTTTTTTGCTTAAATCATTCGCTATCTTGACCGAGTTCGTCAGCAAATGCCTTAGCAAAGCTGTCTTCGGTTGGTAGATTTTCGCTGCTTGTCAGTAGCTCATCATCAAGCGCGATGTCATCGGTCGATGCATTACCTTCAAACGCAAGCTCTGCCTTGCGTTGGCGGTTTTGATGGTAAGCCAGACCTGTACCTGCTGGGATCAGACGACCCACAACAACGTTCTCTTTAAGACCTGTCAAGTCATCAACTTTACCCATGGTCGCAGCAGCAGTCAAGACACGAGTCGTCTCCTGGAACGATGCCGCTGAGATGAAGCTTTCAGTAGCTAGCGATGCCTTAGTGATACCTAGAAGCTGACGCTCGAATTGTACTGGGAACTTATTATTCGCCACCAACTCTTCGTTCAACGCACGGATCTTCGTGTATTCCGCTTGGTCGCCCTTGAAGTAGCTAGAATCGCCACCGTCGGTAACTTCAACTTTGCGTAGCATTTGACGTACGATAACTTCAATGTGCTTGTCGTTGATCTTAACGCCCTGTAAGCGATAAACTTCCTGAACTTCGTTCACGATATAGTTTGCCAAAGCAGTTTCGCCTTTTAGGCGTAGAATGTCATGTGGGTTTTGCGGACCGTCAGACACTACCTCACCGCGCTCAACTGTCTCACCTTCAAAGACGTTGATTTGACGCCATTTTGGAATCAGCTCTTCGTGGACATTACCTTCTTCATCGGTGATGATGAAGCGGTTTTTGCCTTTGGTTTCTTTGCCAAATGACACCACACCGCTCATCTCTGCCATGATGGCATGATCTTTTGGACGGCGCGCTTCGAACAGGTCAGCAACACGTGGCAGACCACCGGTAATATCCTTGGTGCCTGAGGTGGCTTGTGGCACACGGCCCAGTACAGAACCTGCGGTTACTGTCTCACCTTCAGACACGCGAATCACCGTCTCAGCAGGCAGGAAGTAAACCACTTCTTTGCCCTCTGT